>JBOFSC010000207.1:0-4130 GCA_051651345.1 Enterobacteriaceae bacterium | reverse complement strand
CAATCGCAATGATCTTCTCCATCACACTGTCGTTATCGGCAGTAAAACGGCAGGCGATCAGGGGAAACAGTTGCTGGAACAGTTGATATTGACGCAGTAACAGATAAGTCTGGTAGCCACAGCCAGTTTGCAGCAATTTAAGGGATTCTTCAAACAGGCGCGCACTGGGAATCTCTTTAAGTAAGGTCGCCAGACGCGGAATAGGTCGAGCGCTGTCGCTGGCGATAGTCATATTCAGCTTGGCAGCAAAGCGCGCGGCGCGCAACATGCGCACGGGATCTTCACGGTAACGGGTTTCCGGATTGCCGATCAGGCGAATAATACCCTGGCGCAGATCATTTAAACCGCCATTGTAATCACGCAGGGAAAAATCTGCGGCGCTGTAATAAAGGCTGTTAATGGTAAAATCGCGGCGGATGGCATCCTCTTCAATGGTGCCATAGACGTTGTCACGCAGCAGCATACCGCTTTTAGCCTGTTTGGCCTGCATAGCGTCCGTGTCGGGCGTTTCATGGTGGCCACGAAAAGTGGCGACTTCGATCACTTCCGGACCAAACATCACATGGGCCAGACGGAAACGACGTCCGATAAGACGGCAATTACGAAAAAGCTTGCGCACCTGCTCAGGGGTGGCATTGGTGGCGACATCAAAGTCTTTCGGCTGTTTTTCCAGCAGAAGATCACGTACTCCGCCGCCGACCAGATAGGCATCGAAGCCAAATTTATTGAGGCGATAGAGCACCTTCAATGCATTATCGCTGATAGCCTGACGGGAGATATTATGCTCTGCGCGCGGAATAACACTGGGGCAGACGACCTCTTTCCGGGCACGTTCTGATGACGGCGCATCACGATTGAGCACTTTGCGGCAAAAATTTGCAACACGACTAAAAATAGTGCACCTCTGGATGAGATAAAAAAATTAGCGGCTAATCATAGCCTGGATGGATTGTTTTGGAAATGGTGCTGTGGGGTAATTGTCATTTCCCGCCCCTGAAACCACAGAGGCGGGCGACAGAGAGTCTGTTTTGGCACGTTCTGGCATAGAGATAGCGGTTTAGCCAATCATCTGCTTTTCACGCAGTTCAGCCAGAGTTTTGCAGTCAATGCAAAGATCAGCGGTGGGACGTGCTTCCAGACGGGGGATACCTATCTCGACACCACAGGATTCACAGAAACCAAAGTCCTCGTCTTCGATTTTCTGCAAGGTACGTTCAATTTTCTTAATCAGCTTGCGTTCACGGTCACGGTTGCGCAGTTCAAGGCTGAACTCTTCTTCCTGGGTGGCGCGGTCGGCGGGATCAGGAAAATTTGCGGCTTCATCCTGCATATGAGAAACAGTACGATCAACTTCTCCCAACAACTGATCGCGCCAGGCCTCTAAAATGCGTCTGAAGTGAGCCAGCTGGGCTTCGTTCATATATTCTTCGTCTTTACCCTCTTTATAAGGAGCCACCCCAGCGATGGCAAGGATACTTAAAGACGATGCTTTTCGGTTTTGCCCTTCTTGCATGTTCAATTCTCCTGGATAACACGCACTATGGTTTCCCTTACTGGGAAAAATCAGGCCGCTATAAATAGCAGAACAGGGAGGTGATAGCAATGAATTCCTCTACCTAATACATTATAAGCGACCTTCTCATTGGTAAAACTCAATTTGAGTTCTGACCATTGCATGGCTTTAACTCTGTCACACCAGCAAATGATCAACCTTCCCCTGATCCTGAATGGCTATAAAAGGCACCTGCGTGGTTAACTGCAGGCCCTCAGGCGATATTGTGGCGCGATAACATAATACCTCTACCCCCTGCTGACGCGCCCACTCAAGTTGTCCGGCATAGCGCGGGTCAATATGTGCAGCGGCAGCGACAGAAGGGATGCCACTGTGTAAAACGGCAAAAAAAAGCACTGCTCTGGCAGATTGCGCAATATGTGCCAGTTCACGCAGATGCTTCTGCCCTCTGGTGGTGACCGCGTCGGGAAAATAGCCGCGCTGATCCGCCAGCAGTGTGACAGATTTCACCTCAATATAGCAGCTATCCCGGTTTTGTGCCTGTAACAGGAAATCGATACGACTGCTCTCATTACCATAACGCACTTCACTGCGCAGATTGCTGTATCCAGTCAGTTCTGGCAGGCATTGCGCCTGTAGTGCCTCCTGTACCAGTTGGTTGGCACGCAAGGTATTGACGCAAATCCAGTCTCCTGCACGGGTTTGCGTCAGTTCCCACGAATGGGGATACTTACGCTGGCGATTATCAGAGGTGGAGTACCAGATATGGTCCCCTGGTGTGGCGCAACCGGTCATCGCACCGGTATTGGCACAATGAATGGTTAACAGTTGGCCGCTTTCTGTACGCACATCCGCCAGAAATCGTTTATAGCGTTTGAGCAATGTGGCTCTCTGCAGGGGAGGGGTAAAGCGCATATCAGCTCCGTCACTATTAAGAGGCTGGGTAAAGGGGAATGTGAAATTGTTTCGCTGCCTGCATATAATAGAGCCTTGTTCTAAATCATATAGCGGAGAAGTACAGTGTCATCATACCCCGTCAGCGAGCTGGTGCAACCTCTGCTAAGTGCATTTTCTACACACGCCGTGGTTCTGCTGAATGCACCCACCGGCGCGGGTAAATCCACCTGGCTGCCATTACAGCTGCTGGCTTCTCCTCTGATCAAAGGCAAGATTTTGCTGCTGGAACCCAGGCGGTTGGCGGCACGTAATATCGCCTGGCGTCTGGCGCAGCAGCTTGGCGAGGAGGCGGGAGAGACAATCGGTTATCGTATGCGTTCCGAGACCCGAACCAGCGCGCGTACCCGTCTGGAGGTGATCACCGAAGGGGTACTGACCCGTCAGTTGCAGGCAGATCCGCTACTGGAGGGGGTGGCGCTGGTGATTCTCGATGAGTTTCACGAGCGCAGCCTGCAAAGCGATTTGGCTCTGGCCCTGTTATACGATGTGCAGCAGGGATTGCGCGAAGATCTGCGAATTCTGGTGATGTCCGCCACCCTGGATGACAGCCGACTCAGCCAATACTTGCCCGATGCCCCGCTGCTGATCTCTGCCGGACGCAGCTACCCGGTTCAGCGTGAATATCGTTCACTGTCCCCCCAGCAGCCGCAAAGTGTGGCTATCGCCGATATGGTATGCCAACTTTTGCGCCAGCAATCCGGCTCTTTATTGCTTTTTCTCCCTGGTATCGGGGAGATTCGCCGAATTCAGGAGCTACTGGAGGAGAGGGTAAGCCAGGATGTTGACCTCTGTCCGCTGTATGGCGCACTGACGCTGGAGCAGCAGCAAAAGGCGATTCAGCCCGCCAGCCCGGGGCGACGTAAGGTGGTATTGGCCACCAATATTGCCGAAAGTAGCCTGACGATAGAGGGGGTTCGTCTGGTGGTGGATAGCAGCCTGGAGCGGGAAACGCGTTTTGATCTGCGCAGCGGCTTAACCCGACTGGTGACCCAGCGTATCAGTAAAGCGGCCATGACCCAGCGTGCCGGTCGGGCAGGCAGAGAAGAGGCCGGAACCTGTTGGCATTTGCTGGCAAAAGAGCAGGCTGACAGAGCGACTGAACAGAGTGAAGCAGAGATTTTACATAGCGATCTCTCCCCACTGTTACTGGAGTTATTACAGTGGGGTTGTAACGACAGTAGCACCCTGTTATGGCTGGACCCGCCCCCAGCGGCCGCCCTGTCTGCCGCCAGAAGGTTATTGCACACGCTGGGGGCGTTGCAGGATAATGGCCAGCTTAATGCGCAGGGACGCCAGATGGCCGCCCTGGGTACGGACCCGCGTCTGGCGGCTCTGCTGCTGGAGGGCATCCGCCAGGGGCCAGAGGCGCTGGCAACCGCTGCGTTGCTGACAGCCATTATCGAGGAGCCGCCGCGCAGTGGTGACAGCGATCTTATCGGATGGTTACAGCACCCTTCATCCGCCTGGAAACGCAGAGCGGCGCAACTGGTCAAACGCAGCGGCCAGCGGGCTGGCAGTATCGATACAGCACGGGCTCCCCTGTTACTGGCCGGGGCTTTTGCGGATCGTATCGCCCGCAGCCGTGGTGCACAGGGGCGTTTTCAGTTAGCCAACGGTATAGGGGCATGGCTCGATGAGGAGCAGAGTCTGAGCCATCATG
>JBOFSC010000206.1:0-2260 GCA_051651345.1 Enterobacteriaceae bacterium | reverse complement strand
TTTTTTTGCGACTCATGGTCAACGAGCTCATCCCAGGCGAGATCAGAAAAGTATGTTGCTATCGTTAGGTCTTAGTATTTACCCTGTAATGAATTAAAGGTACATCAATGTGTTATGAGCTTAAGTACCTACATATGAGATAGTGTAAGGTTTCTCAAGACTATCATTGGGCAGTGCCCGACTGGTAAATGAAGAGCCTACTGGTGCGGTGAATTTCCCAAATTCGAAGCCATATCGGTCAATGGTGTCCCCTTTACGTAATGTGCTTGGGATAGTGGGACCATCAAAACCATCATTTTCAGGCCATATTATTTCTCCTGTTTCGGTGAAAAATTTTTGACCTATATTAGCAGGAGTCTCATTGACAAGTAGCTCACTGAAAATGTTGTTTTTGTCAACGGGACGTGTGGGAGATTGAACGATGTTGTTATTGAGAGCACTTACTTCCAGTAATTGATCAAGTATTGATGAGGGAAACATACTGATTCTATTATTATCGATGTTTAAATGGGTAATACCTGGGGGGAGAAGATCTGGTAATGTCGTCAGATTTAAATCGGCTAACGATAAGCTGGTCTGCTCTTTTTCCATGGAATGAAGTAATCTTTCCATGGCTACATCACGAAGCTCACCAGAGCCCGGAGGTGCACTGTCCGCCCACTTTTGTAAGGCATTGAGTAAGTTTTTATCGGCTTTATCAGTCGCGCTTGTTTTGCTTTCATATACATTAGCAGTACTGCTATAGCCGGGTATTTTATCAATCGTCATGGAACCTACCTTTTACCTAATATTTCAACAGGTTTAGTTGAAAGAGCCGGATGGTAAAACATTACTTTTGATAAAGTAAATTGTAGTCACGGCCCCTATTTTTTCAACTGTCAACAACTGCACAGGTATAACGTTATGTTGATAATTATTTTTTTATAAATTACAAATAGTTAATTTAATGTGTAATGTATAGCACAAACAATCACATACGAATTATTTTCGTGTGTGTTATATTCTCGGGCCGAAAAAATATATGTTTTTTATGAGTCAGGAAAAGGAGAACAAGGATGCCCCTGAAGTTGCGGTTTTGGGTACTGCTAAGTACTGTTTTGTGTCTGGTGTTTGTTGGGGCTGCTCCTCATATTTCCTTTGCCGAACAAGGCTATGTTACGGCACCGATGCTTTTGGACAACACTCCTGTTGAGGTGCCGTTGTCTCCGGGCAACATTCCTCAATCCGGGCCTGTCTCCCCGATGGTATCGGAAAAAGACCCTGCGAAGATACCGGATGACAGTGAGCTGACTATCGCACCTTCTTTACCTGTGAATATGACGCCCTCAATATTGCATAATCAGGTTGAGTTTCTGGTCATCGATGATCGACGTGCTGACAATCAATATATTACGACTTTAAATGCCAGTGGCGTGGCTCTGCCTGGCTCACCACCGGTGGCGCTGTTTGGAACCCGAGTTCAGGGGGGGCGCAACCAGCATTTAGCCGCCTGGTATCCCCACAGTAAGGCAGAAGATATTGTCGAATTTGATATGTATGAGTCGCGGTCTGCATTTAGCGGATTACTCAATAATCAGGGCAATCGTCTTGACGGGGAACTCTCCTCTCTGGGCCAACCCGCCAACGGTTATGTAAATCCTCTGCTCAGTTCTCAGACCTGGAGCACGCTACTCTCCATGAGCAGCGGAGGCAGTTATACCCTGAGTCTGACTGAAAAGCTGAAAGCAGGTGGACAGCGTCTGGTACGGACTCAGGCCAGCAAACGTGGGCAACTCACGTTGAGTCGGCCGGATCAACTGACCTGTCGCCAGGAGCAATTAGAAGGCATGACAGGCCAGGCTTGTGTGCTCAGTGAGGTTAGTCTGGAGGGTGGGTTATCGAGCGGGAGTGATATCCAGTTTGTGATACAAATGAATGCAGAGGCCTCACGAGCCCGTTATCGTGTCGGTCGGCAGTGGCACCCGATTAATAGCCCGGTCTCAGTTTCTGAGTTCGCTGAAGGGAGGGCTATAGAGCTATTTGTTGCCTCTTCTGAAGGGGGAAGCTTACTGAAGGCGATCGACAGTAACGGCCTGAGCAGTTTGCTGAAAGCCGGATTCTATTCTGCCAGCCGCCATGGTCGCGGGGATTACTATGGCCTGACCTTTGGCGGAGTGCTGCCCACCGGTGAACAGAGCCTGCAAATGTCGCGTCTGGAAGTGCTGCTTATCGAAGATCAAATGAATAATAATCAATATGTCACCACCTTAAGCAGCCGTGG
>JBOFSC010000205.1:0-1404 GCA_051651345.1 Enterobacteriaceae bacterium | reverse complement strand
ATGGGTTGCCGCCTGGGTTTGGTTTGGGCAATGCCAGCGGCGGTTCAGGCAGTGGTATCTCCCTGTTAAAAAATGCCACCATCAAGGCTGATGAGGATAACAATGCTCTGATAGTCACCGCGCCACCCGATGTGTTGCGTGATCTGGAGAGCGTGATCAACCAGTTAGATGTGCGTCGTGCCCAGGTTCTGGTTGAGGCGGTGATCGTGGAAGTCCAGGATGCGGATGGCCTTAATCTGGGTGTGCAGTGGTTTAACAGCCATTCTGGTGGAACCATTTTCCAGGATTCCACCGCTATTACCAATCTGTTCCCGAGCAAGGATAATCCCGTACCGAGCTTTGCCACGGCATTAAAGGGGACTAATGGTTTTGCTGCCGGATTCTATCATGGCAACTGGGCTGGCCTGTTAACGGCGCTGGCCAGTAACAGCAAAAATGATATCCTGGCCACACCCAGTGTGGTGACAGTCGATAATGCTGTGGCTAACCTCAGTGTGGGCCAGGATGTACCGATTCTTACCGGTACCCAAAGCGATCCTACTGGCGGCACCAGTAACAATGTCTTTAACTCTGTATCGCGCCGCACTGTGGGTATCAAACTGCTGGTGAAACCACAAATCAATACCGGCGACAGCGTGATGTTACAGATAGCCCAGGAAGTGTCCAGCGTAGCCGATCAACCACCCGCCGGTACTGACAAGTTAGGGGCCAGTTTTAACACCCGCTCGGTGAATAACACGGTACTGGTAAAAAGCGGTGAAACGGTGGTTATTGGCGGTATCCTGGATAACACGGTGACCGATACTGTCAGTAAAGTTCCGCTGCTGGGGGATATTCCTGGCCTGGGCGTGCTGTTCCGTTCCAGCAAGAAACAGAGCACCAAACGCAATCTGATGCTGTTTATCAGACCGACGGTGATCCGCGACAATGACGATTTCCAGGAGCAGTCCGTACGTAAGTATGACCAGTTTCATTCTGTCTATCAGAATGACCTGAACCGCTCTTCAGACAAATTGCCCCCGCAATTGGATCGGTTACAGGAGCAACAGCGCTCCCGTGAGGCGTTCGATCGGGTGCAAAAGAATATCAACCAATTTTTTACCACAGAATGATGAGTCAGCAAGAAGATAGATTTAACAGCCTGCTGTTTCCCTTTAACTGGGTGAAACAGCATGGAGTCCTGTTGGCTCAGGATCCCCAGGGCACGCCCTATTTCCTGTGCCGCAGCGGTTTCATGCAGCAGGCGCTGATGGAAGCCCGCCGTACGGCACCGGCCACAGAGGGGTTGCAGATAGTCAACAATGAGACCTTTGAACAGGCCCTCCTTGCCACCTATCAGCAAAACTCCTCCCAGGCCAGACAGATGATGGAGAACCTGGGTAATGAGGTGGATTTCTATTCGCT
>JBOFSC010000204.1:0-1764 GCA_051651345.1 Enterobacteriaceae bacterium | reverse complement strand
TTCCGGACGTACCACCTTAAATGGGGAAGGCTTGCAGCATGAGGATGGACACAGCCATATCCTTGCGCTGACTATTCCTAACTGCATCTCTTATGATCCCGCTTACGCCTATGAAGTGGCGGTTATCCTACAGGATGGCCTACAGCGGATGTATGGCGATCAGGAGAATGTCTATTACTACATCACGACCCTGAACGAGAACTATCTGATGCCGGCGATGCCGGATGGGGCCGAGGAGGGGATTCGCAAAGGGATCTACCTGCTGGAGAGCCTGAAGGGAGACAAGGGCAAGGTTCAGTTGCTGGGCTCTGGTGCGCTGCTGCGCCATGTTCGTGATGCCGCCACGCTGCTGTCGCAAGAGTATGGTATTGCCAGTGATGTCTATAGTGTGACCTCCTTTACCGAACTGGCGCGGGAAGGTCAGGATTGTGAGCGCTGGAACAGACTGCATCCCACAGAGCAGGCGCGCATTCCTTATGTCACCCAGGTGATGAATGACACCCCGGCTATTGTCTCTACCGATTATATGAAGCTGTTCGCGGAGCAGATCCGTGCTTTCGTCCCGGCAGAGCGCTATTGCGTGTTGGGTACCGATGGTTTTGGTCGTTCAGACAGCCGTGCCAACCTGCGTCACCATTTTGAGGTGGATGTCGCCTTTATTGTCGTTGCGGCATTAGGGGAACTGGCGAAACGGGGCGATATCAAGGCCGTGGTGGTGGAAGAGGCGATCACCCGTTTTGGTATAGATGCGGACAAGATCAATCCCCGCCTGGCATAAGAGGTAACAATAATGATAGTCGAGATAAAAATACCTGATATTGGCACCGATGAAGTCGATGTGACCGAAGTGATGGTAAAGGTGGGGGATGCCGTCAGTGTAGAACAACCTCTGCTGACCGTAGAGGGTGACAAGGCCTCTATGGAGATCCCCAGCCCTCAGGCGGGTGTGGTGCGGGAAATTCGAGTGGCCGTGGGCGACAAGGTTGCCACCGGTACCCTGGCCATGCTGTTCGATGTGCCTGCAGAAGATGATGAAGTTAATGTCGCTACACCGGGTGCTGAACCCGAGCCAGGTGCGCCCGTGGCCGCTGTATCAGAAAGGCTTGAAGTGGCCTTGCCGGATATCGGCGATGACCAGGTAGAAGTTACCGAAGTGATGGTCAAAGTCGGCGATAGTGTTGTGGCTGAGCAGTCCCTGCTGACCATTGAGGGAGATAAAGCCTCTATGGAAGTACCTGCCCCTTGTGCGGGTGTGGTGAAGGACATTATTGTCTCCGTAGGCGATAAGGTGAAAACGGGTACGCCTATTATGGTCTTTACCGTCACGCAGCAGGTATCGACATCCGCCTCCGCTGAGGAGAAGGCCGAACCTTCCCCTGCTGAGCAGAGCAGCGAAGTTACACCTGCTCCCGTGCCGGTTCAGGAAGGCAGCGCGACAGAAGTGCCTGCGGCACCCGTGACCGGTACCTTTGTTGAGAATGAAGCCTATATCCACGCCACGCCGGTGATTCGCCGTCTGGCACGTGAGTTTGGCATCGATCTGTCCGCAGTGCGCGGCACTGGACGTAAGCGTCGTATCCTGCGTGAAGACGTACAGGCTTATGTCAAACAAGCGCTGACCAAACTGCAGACCCTCCAGGAAGGGGGTAAAGGGGCGTTGCCTGGACTGCTCCCCTGGCCACAGGTGGATTTCCGCAAGTTTGGTGCGGTGGAAGAGGTGGAACTGGGCAAGATCCAGAAAATTTCTGGCGCCAACCTGCATCG
>JBOFSC010000203.1:0-5576 GCA_051651345.1 Enterobacteriaceae bacterium | reverse complement strand
TTTGCGACTCATGGTCAACGAGCTCATCCCAGGCGAGATCAGAAAAGTATGTTGCTATCGTTAGGTCTTAGTATTTACCCTGTAATGAATTAAAGGTACATCAATGTGTTATGAGCTTAAGTACCTACATATGTGTAATTGATAGAATTTTAATATGTTATCAATGCCTCTGTCTAAAGAGACCTCTTCTTGTGGATCCACGCGGAATAAGTCATGTATCAGTTCTGATACTTTCTGTTTATCCGGATTAGTGAGTTTCTTCTCCAGCCAAATAACAAGTTTAGAGTCAGGTTTAGTCGGTTCATGCTTTAACTGAGTCAGGACTTTATCAGATAAAGCCAAACCTTTACGGAATGTTACAGGCATAGAGAATATCCTCAGGGTATAAAATGACAGTTTCAGCAACGATAATTATAGTCAAAGAGACTGTATCGTTATTCGTGTAATATCCTGTTAAATGTGTCAAGGGCATTCCTGCGTGTATGGAAGGAGCGATCTTTTCTGCTCCAGGAGTTGAATAACTCGTTGGCATGGGCGCTCATTGTGTCAATCTGTTGCTCGCTCAGTATACCGGCATGTTTCCACTGTTTTAATTGAAGGGCAAGACTCTCAATTTGTTCAATTTTAGCATTCTTTAAGATGGAGGCTAATCCATTAAGCGGATGGGAGGTATCAAATAACAGATAAGAGACAATATCCTCGCTGCTGATCAGATGGTTATTCAGTAAATCCTGCAATAGCTGATAGTACGGTGTTAGCTCGTTATGATCAGCAAAAACGATAAACATATTCAACGCATTGTAACCCTGGTGTCCTGCAACAGTGAACAGGGCTTCTTTGAGCTCTGCGGCGGTTAATGCCCCCTCCTGGTAGAGATCGTATAAAGTGGAAGAGACCACAATCGCAGCGGCAGTATTATGTTGTTTAACCAGTTGATAAAGGAGATCTGGTTTGTTATCCGGGCTACGCCACATTGAGGTTAACAGCTTGTGTGCATCCAGTGTTGTTATCAACCCGTTGCTTTGCAGATGATCGGTCATTTGAGCAAAAAACGACATGATAGCCCCCATGTTGGTCACCTTGTTGAACAGCTCATCTGCTGACCAGTGCTGTGCTGTGCTGAGCTGTGCCAGGGCCACAGAGCATGATTTTGTTGGAAATCTAAATCGCCGGTCATCCATTGGCAGGTTTCAGCGCTGGTCATTAATGCTTTTTTCGCGAGGTGGCTCACGAAATAATGATAAGTTTTCATCAGGTCCTCGCGATATTTGCCGATCTCAGACTGTATGACCGATAAATGAGTTGCAGGATCTTTTTGCAGCATCAGTAGCCTTAGATCCTTTAATTCTGAGAGAGATAACTGTTCGCAATCGTCCTCGATCATTGTCAAAAGTGTCTTGAGTGGGCTGAGATCGCTGGATTGGCAGAGCGCTTTTAAGGGGAGCGCATCTTGCCGCAGCATTTGGATCACGGCAAGGGTTCCTCCGGCAAGCTGAAGCAATTGCTCTTTTTCCTCAGGTGTTTTATCCGTTGAATTTATCGCTAACAGCGCCATAAACAGACGGGGATGAAACGGGGAATCTAACTGATCAATACCATGGCTACGGATATAATTAATAAAAGTCTGAGTATCAGTATGATGTAACAAAGTCTGATAACGCTCGTTAGAATAGAGCCACTCGGGGGGCATTTGGGGTAATAGTGTGATCTCCTCTTCACTGAGAGCCATTAACGCCTCTTGAATCAGATCGTTATTTCGTGATGAGGGGGTGCGCATTTGCTCTGCAAACGGGGTACCGCGGGCAGAAAGCATCTGCTGTAGTCGCAGGGGTTGTTTGACAACGCGTATCACTGGGGTTCTGTCCTGGGTATACTCCAGCTCATCTTTTTGTAACCAGAAAAGTTGGTCGTAGCTGAAGATATTCGCCCCTTTTCTGTGGGGATTATCGGGGTCTGTACAGGGACAGATAAATTCAGCTTTAAAGCCGGGATTCAATAGTCCGTTTCGATCCATCTCCTCTAACAGACTGATGGTTAAAGGGATGCACCCCGGTTTGATTTTACAGACCTGCAGATCACCAGCGCTTGATACCAGATCTGATACGGGTTCGTTGTCAATAAATTCGATGATTTCAGCAGGGTCCCATCCGGTACCATAGTGTTGTTGCAGCTCATTGATCACTTCCTGATATCGGGCCCAGGAAACCGTAAACTCATTACCGACCGCAGTATTCAGCAGGGTGGCACATTCACTCTGTAATTTGCCGGCGATGCTTTCTGCGATTTTGGTGGGTGTGAGTTCTGTTTTTATCCACGCTTTGAAATGGTTAATAGGCTCTTCCGTCAGCCAATGTACATCCCATGTATCCATAGAAGGCGTCAGCCCGAGATCATGGGTACAGGCATTTTTAAGTTTGGTCACAATATGCACTTCAATATTATTGCTATATTGAGGATGGTCGGCAAGATGCTGTTGAATATAGGCAAGGGCCTGTTGCTCAAACAGGAGTTCTTTAGTCAGTTGCAGTGTGCTATGAAATCCCTGTTGCCCCAGGCGTAAATCGCGTATGACATTAGTGGTCTTTTCCTCGATCCCCATAAAACATTCATTGTATTCCAGCGAGGTCTCTTTTATTTTGCTCAGAAGGAGCTGTGGGTGCAGCTTATTATCCTGCAGTAACCGACATAGCGTATCGAGATTACGCTTTATCGAGCCATACATTCTGACGCGATCGGTGGCTATCTGTGGCTCCAGCAGATGAGTGCGTAGTTTGTCCAGATTTTCATTGACCTGCGACTTCTCCTGCTCATCACCATGCTGATTAACAAACTGTTTGAAGGTGTCGATAATCTGGCGATATTGTCCGCGAAGCTGGTTGATTTTGTTATTATCCTGTTCAAACTCCAGCAGTTCTGCCTCAGAAGAGCCATTGAAGTGTATCGATGCCGATGCCAGAGCATCAGGTTCAGCCGCATCCATTTCAGGCGCGGTATAGCGCGTGTAGAAAGAGGGCGTAAATGCAGCGGGTTGTATCGGCATAGCGGCACCTGAGAGGTTTAAAGATATAATCTCGCTGATTTAAGTATTACTGGCAGGGGTTGGGGATGTCAGAGAAAGGTGTAACAAGGTGTGTTGAATGCGAGCCGGGAACAGAGGATGCTCAGATGGGTATATACCCAATTAACCTGAAGATGCCGTTAGCTCCCTCCCCTTGCCAGGCATAGGTATCTCCACGGAGGGGAATTTAGGAGCCCCTCCCCCATCACAATGATGTGTAGATACCTATGCCTGGCAAGGGGAGGAGCTAAAACCGCAACTTGAAAGACGACGGGTATTAACAGATCCGCGGCAGCGGCTCCCCATAAGGTAAATCCAGCGTCCGCGTCACCCCATATAACCCATTGAGGCGAACCCCGGTGCGCTCTGTGACCTCGCCAATATGCGCCACATTGTGACCCAGAGGATGGCTGCGCAGGGCATGCAACGCAGCTTCGGTGGCTTTTTTCTCCACCACGATAACCAGTTTACCTTCATTAGCCAGATTTAACGGATCCAGCCCCAGCAGTTCACACAAGCCACGCACGGACGGGCTGAGGGGCAATTGCGTCTCCTCTATCTCCAGACCACAGCGGCTGATGGCAGCATATTCATGCAGTACCGCATTGACCCCACCACGGGTGGCATCGCGTAGCGCCCTGACACCCTCGATAGCGTGCAGGGTTTGAATCAATTCGGTCAGCGGGGTGCAATTACTGCTCAAATCGCTGCTAAAACCCAGTTGTTCCCGCAGATTAAGAATAGTGGCACCATGATCGCCCAGGGTGCCGCTGACCAGAATCTGATCCCCAGGACGGATATGTGCAGCGCCCCAGTGGAGATGCGCCGGGATAGCGCCGATCCCCGCCGTATTGATAAACAGCTTATCGGCAGCGCCATGGGGCACCACCTTGGTATCGCCGGTGACGATATGAACCCCGGCAGCACGGGCCGTTGCCGCCATACTCTGCACCACTTGCTCCAGAGTGGTTAACGCCAGCCCCTCCTCAAGGATAAAGCCGCAGGAGAGCCAGCGGGGGGTGGCCCCGCACACAGCGATATCATTCACCGTACCGCATACCGCCAGTTTGCCGATATCGCCACCGGGAAAAAATAGCGGATCGACCACAAAGCTGTCGGTGGAGAATGCCAGCCGATCGCCATGGGCGCTGATGTCGGCCAGATCCAGACGCGCCTGATCCTCCTGCCGGGCCAGCCAGGGATTATCAAAAGCGCGACAGAACAGGCTGGTGATCAGTTGCTGCATCGATTGCCCACCGCTGCCATGGGCCAGGGTTATATGGGGCATAGCAATATGGGTCATTGCGGGCTCTCCTCAGCGCGGTATTGATAACAGGCGGCACATGCGCCCTCTGATGACACCATCAGCGCCCCAAAAGCACTTTGTGGCTGGCACAGATTGGCGAATAGCGGACACTGCTGTGGTTTGCAGCGACCCCTTAACACATCACCACAGCGGGCGCGGGGATCATCGCTGGCGGCGTGGTGTGGTGGTTCAAAGTGGCGATCGGCATCAAACGCCTGCCAATGGTCACGCAGCATCACCCGGGAGTCATCGAGGACCCCAAGGCCACGACATTCCGCAGCCCCCTGAACCTGGAAAACCTCCTCTATCGCTTGTAATGCGCGCGGGTTACCGACCTCAGAGACCACACGGCGATATTGATTTTCCACCAGGCTGTGATGGGCTATTTTCTGCTGCACCACCATCAGTACCCCTTGCAGAATATCCAGAGGTTCAAAACCGGTGATTACCAGCGGGCAGTGATGTTGTTGGGCGATAAACTGGTAGGGCCCGGTGCCGATAATCATGCTGACATGGCCGGGGGCCAGAAAGGCATCGATAACGTGATCTGGCTGGCTTAGCAACTGACGCAGGGCCGGAATCAGGGTGATATGCTGGCAGAAAAGGAAAAAATTATTGATCCCCTGGGTTCTGGCCTGTTGTAGAGTCAACGCCGTGGCTGGCATCGTGGTTTCAAAACCAATGCCAAAAAAGACCACCTTGTGCTCTGGATGGGTTTTTGCCAGTTGTAAAGCATCCAGGGGTGAGTAAACGATACGCACATCAGCTCCTCTGGCGCGGGCTGTGAGCAGGGAGCCGGTCTTGCCGGGAACCCGCATGGCATCGCCAAAGGTACAGAAAATCACCGAGGGCTGACAGGCGATAGCGATAGCGCTGTCAATACGCCCCATAGGCAGCACGCACACCGGACAACCTGGGCCATGAATAAACTCAATATTGTCCGGGAGCAGGCGGTCAAGGCCGTAGCGAAAAATCGCGTGGGTATGGCCGCCGCAGACCTCCATAATATGCAGGGGGTGTTGTGCTGTATAAGATAAACCGGCGCATAAACGATGCAGATGGGACACCACTTGTGCCACCTGTTCAGGGTGACGGTATTCATCGATATAACGCATCAATGCGGCCCCTCGCCATAAAGTAATGCACCGACATCGGGCTCCAGTTCAAGCATGGCGTTGAGTGTGGTCAACATCTCTTTTGCTTCCTGCTCAT
>JBOFSC010000202.1:0-7533 GCA_051651345.1 Enterobacteriaceae bacterium | reverse complement strand
CGCGTCAATACCGCCATGGCGATCATCACCCGCTGGCGTTCCCCCCCGGAGAGTTGGTGCGGAAAATCCTGCAACCGACTGGCGGGGTTGCGAATGCCCACTCGTTGCAGACATTCGATAATATCGGCTCTGGCGGCTTGTTGCCCTAAGCCACGGTGCAGCAGTAGCACTTCGGCCATCTGTTTTTCAATGGTGTGCAGGGGATTGAGAGAGACCATGGGCTCCTGAAAGATCATGGCGATCTGATCGCCACGAATTTGTCTCAGTCTCTTCTCGGGGGCATCCAGCAGCGACTCGCCATTAAAGCGGATCACACCGCTGGGATAAAGTACCGGCGGTGAGGGGATCAGACGCAGAACCGACAAGGCGGTGACGCTTTTGCCGGAACCGGATTCGCCCACCAGCGCCAGGGTTTCCCCCTGTTCCATTTGCAGATCAATATGAGATACAACCTGACGCTGTACCGCACCCTGACGGAACGCCACAGTTAATTGTTCGATAGACAGCAGAGGGGTATTTGCCATATCAATATGCCTTTGAGGGGTCGAAAGCATCACGTACCGCCTCGCCGATAAAAATCAGCATCGAGAGCAGAACCGACAAGACGACGAAAGCGGAAATTCCGAGCCAGGGAGCCTGCAGATTATTTTTCCCCTGTAGCAGCAGTTCCCCCAGAGAAGGCGAGCCTAACGGCAGGCCAAAACCGAGAAAATCCAGCGAGGTCAGGGTGGTAATAGAACCACAGAGAATAAACGGCAGAAAGGTGAGGGTCGCCACCATGGCATTGGGCAACATATGGCGTGTCATAATCACCCTGTCCCTGACCCCCATGGCGCGGGCCGCGCGAATATAATCGAAATTACGGGCGCGCAGAAATTCAGCGCGTACCACCCCCACCAGAGACATCCAGCCAAAGAGTACGGTAATCCCCAGCAGCCACCAGAAGTTGGGTTGCACCACGCTGGAGAGCAGAATAATCAGAAACAGTGACGGCATTCCGGACCACACTTCCATAAAGCGTTGCCCCCACAAATCCACCTTGCCGCCGTAATAGCCCTGCGCGGCTCCGACGCTGATGCCGATAACAGTGGTGAGAGTGGTCAGGGCCAGACCAAACAGCAGGGAGATGCGGATACCATAGAGAATCCGAGCCAGCACATCACCTCCATTACTATCGGTGCCCAACCAATTTTGCCGCGACGGAGGTGTGGGGAAAGAGCGCTCGGTATCCAGCACAATCGTGTCGTAGCTAAAGCGAATCGGGGCCCACACAGCCCAGCCATTTTGCTCAATTTGCTGCAGGGTAAAGGGGTCCTGATAATCGGCGGGTGTTGCCAGCTCACCCCCAAAGGTCTGGTCGCTGTAGTTTTTGATAAAGGGAAAGTAGAGCTGATTGTGATAACTGACCAGCAGTGGTTTGTTATTGGCAATGAGCTCTGAGCCGAGGCTGATAATAAACAGCAGCAGAAACAGCCACAGGGACCAGTAACCACGACGGTTATGACGAAAGCGACCCCAGCGGGCCTGATTGACGGGGCTTAAGTAACTCATTGGCGGGCCTCGAAATCAATACGCGGATCGACCAGGGTATAGGTTAAATCGCTGACGATATTCAGTAATAAGCCAATCAGCGTAAAAATATAGAGGGTGCCAAACATCACCGGATAGTCCCTTTGTAATGTCGCTTCATAGCCCAGCAGCCCCAGACCGTTCAGGGAAAACATCACTTCGATCAGCAGGGCACCGGTAAAAAACATCGAGATAAAGGCGGCGGGGAAACCGGCAATCACCAGCAACATGGCGTTGCGGAAAATATGGCGATACAGGATCTGCTTCTCCTCCAGTCCTTTGGCGCGGGCGGTGACCACATACTGTTTGCGGATCTCATCGAGGAAAGAGTTTTTGGTCAGCATGGTCAGGGTGGCAAAGCCGCCGATCACGGTTGCCAGTACGGGTAAAGTAATATGCCAGAGATAGTCGAGGATTTTATGATACCAGGACAATTCGGCAAAATTACTGGATACCAAACCACGCAATGGAAACCAATCCAGATAGCTGCTACCGGCAAATAATACGATCAGCAACATGGCAAACAGAAATGAGGGCACCGCATAGCCGACAATAATCAGGCTGCTGGTCCAGCTATCAAAGGGCGTGCCGTTTTTAACCGCTTTTTTAATGCCCAGAGGAATGGAGATCAGATAGATAAGCAAGGTGCTCCATAAACCCAGGGAGATGGAAACCGGCAGGCTGTGACCGATCAGCGCCAATACCGAAGAGCCTTTAAACAGACTGTCGCCGAAATCGAAACGCAGGTAACTCCACAACATATTGAAATAGCGCTCATGCAGGGGCTTATCAAAACCGAAGCGTTTGGTGATTTCCGCTATCACTTCTGGGTCCAGACCACGGCTACCCCGATACTGGTTTTCGTTCTGTTTAAACTGCTCCAGATTCGCTTGTTTGTCGGGAATACCGCCACTGCGGCTGCCGAAAGTCTCCATCTGGCCAGTTTGCATGGCGGCAATAGCCTGATCGACGGGGCCTCCAGGGGCTATCTGTACAATAAAAAAGTTCAGGGTGATGATCGCCAGCAGGGTTGGGATCACCAGAAACAGACGACGAATAAGATAAGCAGCCACCCGGGTCTCCTTAACGACGTTGATCAGGCAATAGTGCCGCTTTTTGGCTGTCAAACCACCAGGTATCAAATCCCAGAGAGTTGACAGGACGAATGGCAGGCATAGAGAATTTATTCCAGTAAGCGAGCCAGATATGGGGGGAGTATCCCAGTGGCACCTGGTAGGCATTCCAGGTGAGTACACGATCCAGCGCATGGCCCAGTTCAAGTAGCGTTTGTGGATTTCCTTGCTGCTGGATAATATTCTTCAGCAACGCATCTACTGCTTTGTCCTGTACGCCCGGCGTATTCCAGGAGGAGTCGAGATAGCCACTGCCCCAAAAAATATCCAAAGAAGCTGTAGGATAGGGAATAGCGGGATAGGTATGGGGCATCATATCAAAATCACGATCCCGCATGCGCTTATTCATCTGTTGGATATCTACTGTACGAATATCCATTTGAATGCCGAGGCGCGTCAGACTCTGTTTCAGGGGCAGGGCATAGGGATAATCGCGACCACTGAGTAACATCAGTTCAAAGCGGAAGGGTTTCCCTGTTTTACTGTCAACCAGTTGCTGTTTTTTGATAACCCAGCCCGCCTCTTTTAATAATGCGGCGGCTTTCAGCAGATTATCCCGGTTATCACCATCGCCTTTGGTGACGGGTGGCTGATACACTTGATTAAACACTTCATCAGGTATGGCCCCTTTTAGCGGTGTCAGCCAGCGCAATTCTTGCGGGTCGGGTAAGGCTTTGGCCTCATAGGGTGTGTTTTGGAAGTAACTGCGACTGCGGCTAAATGAGTTGTAGTAAAAAGCTTTATTGAGCCAGTTAAAATCCAGCGCCAGGGTAACTGCCAGGCGTACCCGTCGGTCACTAAAGAAAGGCCGGGTGATATTAAAACTGATCCAGTCGGTACTCTGAGCGGCTTTGCTCAGAATATCCTGTTTGACAATATAGCCACGATCAAAATTTTTGCCCCGGTATTGTGAATCCCAGTTTTTAGGTGAACTTTCGGCACGAACATCATAAGCCCCGGCACGAAATGCCTCCAGAGCAACATTGTCATCCAGATAATATTCATAACGCAGGGTATCGAAGTTATTGCGTCCACGATTGACGGGCAGAGAGACAGCCCAATAATCCGGTACCTGGCTGTAGACGATATACTGACCCAGTTTGTAATCGCTGATGCGATAAGCACTGCTTCCTGGCGGCGGTGTGGTCAAGGGTTCGCTCAGGGAGTGTGTAGCCCAGAAACTCTTGGGTAGTACAGGAAGTTGCAGCAAGGAAAACATATTGTCACGGCTGCCTTTGGCTAATTCCAGACGCACCTTGTAAGGTCCCAGAGCGATGGCCCGCGCCTCTTTATACAGAGAGCGAAACTGCGGTACGCCCTCTTTTTTAAATTTCTCCAGGGTAAACACCACGTCATCAGCCGTAATGGGGGTGTGATCGTTAAAGCGGGCTTTTGGATTTATTTCCACTTCCATCCAGCGCATATCATCGGGATAACGGGCGGAGAGAGCAATTAGCGGATAGAGGGAATAGATCTCATCATCAGAACTGGTAAACAGGCTGTCCCAAAGGGAGTCAGAGCGCACCGCAGGAGTGCCACGCATGGCATAGCGATTAAAATTATCAAAGGATCCCAGGGCACTTAGCACCACAGTACCCCCTTTAGGCGCATCAGGGTTCACATAATCAAAATGGCTAAAGTTGTCCGGATATTTAGGGGAACCCAGAATAGCAAAGCGGGTGGCCTGGTGGATGGTTTCTGCACTGGCAGCGAAGCAGCACACACTAAGGAGCAACGAGATGAATAAACGGCCTGGCATATTATGCAGATATCCAAATTAGGAGCAGACAAATAGATTTGATCATAACGAAATAGTAGCAGGAGATGCAGGTAATATCAGCCCGAAACAGCAAAATGCCATCAAACGATGGCATTTCAGTACTGATGGGTGCTTAACCGAAGGAGGATTATCCGGCTCGGCCACTGTGCAGTACACGGCGAGCCTGCTTAAAACGGTTATTCCAGTAGTTTTCATTCAGACTGGAAATCATCACACCTTTTTGCGTGGAGGCATGAACAAATTTATCATTGCCCAGATAGATACCGACATGTTTGCCGGTGGATCCGGCACGGAACATCACCAGGTCACCGGGGCGCAATTTGCTGCGGCTAATCTGTTTACCTTCGGTGGTTTGCCCGGAAGTGGAGCGGGGCAGATCCATACCAAACTGCTCGCGGAAGGTGACCTGAACAAAGGCTGAGCAATCGATGCCCTTTTTACTGCTGCCGCCAAGACGATAACGCACACCTTTCCAACTGGCATACTGATTGAGGAGTTTGGATTTAACATCGGCGTTTTTTACCAACTCTTCAAACTCATTCTGAGAGGCCTGCAGCAAAAAGCCAGATTTGCCCTGTGCTGCACGAATATCAGTCTTTGCAGTTGATTGAGTGGTACCACATGCCGATAAGGTGAACGCTGTCGCAATGATAATTGCGCCGCGGATAAAATATCTCAGTATTGGGTGAGATTGAGCCATTATTGTTATGTTCCTTGCGATCCTTAACGATAGCATTATCGTTAGCTGAGTTTATGTCAAACGAGACAAAGGTTAGTTGAGCATCCCTCAAAACGCCAGATATTAGCAGGTTAAAGTGAGAGATGCATCACGAAAATAATTTTTTTATCTATTCTGCCCGGCCCATGTAGCGACGCTCGCTGACATGAATCCGAATCTTATCACCCGATTGCAGGTATTCTGGTACCAGAATCACCAGACCAGTGCTCATGGTGGCGGGTTTATTACGGGCACTGGCAGAAGCCCCTTTGATCCCCGGTGCCGTGGTGATAATTTCCATCTCTACGGTTTGCGGTAGCTCCAGGGCAATAACGCTGCCTTCAGCCAGTAACACCTGGATACCTTCGATGCCACCCTCAGGGATAAACTGCAATTCCTCACTGATCTGCTCCTGTTTAAAGGTGTAGGGGGTGTAATCCTCCACATCCATAAACACATACTCGTCGCCATCGATATAGGAGAAGGTGACAGGGCGATGGCTGAGTTCAATCACAGTAAGGAGTTCATCGCCTTTAAAACGCTCTTCGACTTTATACCCGCTTTGTACGTCGGTAAAACGCATTTTATACAGGGTGCTGGCGCCACGGGCGCTGGGAGTTTGTACTTCAATGTCCTTGACGATCAACATCTTATCGTTGTAGCGAATTGCCATGCCACGTTTGATCTCATTGGCCTTTGCCATAGGTCATTCCCGAAAAGTGGTTGCATAGAATGGGTTCTGTAAAACTGGCGACAAGTTACCTGTGTAACGGGTGACAGGCAAGTCTTTAATCGGTAAAAAAACGAAAAAAATTGTGGATAGCTTAACATTTTTATCGGCTTTCTCGTTTCAGCTGGTGGCTGTTCCTGCTATGATCTGTAGTGTTTATTCCCCATTGCAGGTTATTAAAAAGGTCGTTAAATGAAGTCCAAAGTTGCAACAATCACATTGAACCCAGCCTATGATTTGGTGGGGCACTGTCAGCAGGTGCTGCCGCAAGAGCTGAATCTGGTGCAAACCATCGGCTTTCATCCGGCGGGAAAGGGGATCAATGTGGCGATGGTACTGCGTGATTTGGCGCTGGATGTTGCTGTGGGGGGATTTCTTGGACAGGATAACCAGAAAGCGTTTTGTCAGTTGCTGCAACAAAAGGGCATCACTAACGATTTTACCCAGGTAGCCGGTGCCACCCGTCATAATATTAAACTGACCGATGACAACGGTGCGGTGACCGAGTTTAATTTCTCCGGTTTTACCATCAGCGATCAGGAGTGGCAGCGTTTTGCCAGAGAATCCCTGGCGTGGCTGGCCTCATTTCAGTGGGTTGCTGTCAGTGGCAGTTTACCGCCGGGGGTGCAGGTGCAGGACTTTAGTCGCTGGTTACAGCAGGTGACGGCATGTTGTCCTTATACGGTATTCGATAGTAGCCAACAGGCATTACAGGCAGGGCTGCAAGCTAAACCCTGGCTGATTAAACCCAATCTCAAAGAGTTGGAGGCTCTTTTTCAGCGGTCGATGCACAGCGTGCAGGAGGTGGCTGAAGCGGCGCGTCAACTACACGAGAAGGGGATTTGTCATGTGGTGGTCTCTTTGGGCGCAGAGGGGGCTTTATGGAGTCAGGAAGAGTGCGTGTGGTTGGCTAAGCCTCCCCATTCTCCGGTGGTCAGCAGTGTGGGGGCCGGGGATTCCATGGTGGCCGGTTTGATTTGTGGCTTGTCTCAGGGAATGAGTACAGAACATACCCTGCGTTTGGCCACGGCAGCGGCAACACTGGCGGTGGGCCAGTGTGGTGTCGGTATCCGCAGCGAGAAGAGATTAAAAGAGTTGATGGAGCAGGTGATCATTACTCGCGTTTAAATAGAGCTTCTCTGCAATGCTTCACTTTAGCTCCGAGGCAGGTGTAGGCGGTACAGGTTCTCAGACTCGCCGTGGATACGTCCATGTAGGCTCGTGGTCGGCATCCCTGCCTCTCACGGTCTGATAACCTGTACCGCCTCCACCTTTGACCTATTATGAAACTTTCGTTAGTCTCACTCCATCTGCGCCTTTAACCAGGCAATTTCTTGCGGCCAGATCTCCGGGTTGATGGTCTCAAGAATCAGGGGAATATTATCAAAGCGCTTATCGCGCATAATATAGCGAAACACCTCCTTGCCGATATTGCCTTCACCCAGGCTATGGTGGCGGTCCACCCGGCTGCCATAGGTGCTTTTCGCATCGTTAAGGTGCATCCCACGCATATAGTTAAACCCGACGATATCTGCAAATTGCCTGAAGGTTTTCTCACACTCCTCTTCGGTGCGCAGATCATATCCGGCGGCGAAGGCGTGGC
>JBOFSC010000201.1:0-10086 GCA_051651345.1 Enterobacteriaceae bacterium | reverse complement strand
ACCCGACGGCACATGCGGAAATTATGGCATTAAGAGAGGCGGGTCAGAGGCTGGGGAACTATCGCCTGCCAGGTTGTGTACTCTATGTCACCCTTGAGCCCTGTATGATGTGTGCCGGGGCGCTGATACACAGTCGGATTGCCCGTCTGGTCTATGGGGCAGATGATGGCAAAACTGGTGCTGTTGGCTCGATGATTGATCTGATTCATTTGCCGGAGAATAATCATCGGATAGCGGTGACCCGGGGGGTACTGGCGGCGGAGTGTTCAGCCATGCTGAGCGCTTTTTTTCAACGCCGTCGCCAGCAGATCAGGGAGTTGCGTGCGCAGTCTCGTCAGGGAGACTGCACAGAGTCAGAATGAAGCGGCATGGCTTTCGCGCATCACAAACAGATCATCATCGTTGTTCTGCTTAGCCAGATAGCCATTCAGGCTGATAATATAGCGGCGGATATTTTCCACAAACTGGTACGTTTCGTGCCCTCTGGCATAGCCATAGCGGGTCTGCTGGTACCAGGCTCTTTTTGCCAGCATGGGCAGGCGTTTTTTTACCTCCACCCAGCTATTGGGGTCGGCTCCCTGCCTGCGGGTCAGCTCTCTGGCATCCAGCATATGACCAAAGCCCATATTGTAGGCGGCCAGGGCAAACCAGATACGCTCATCGGCGTGTATCGAAGCCGGTATTTTGTCCATTAGCATCTGCAAGTATTGGGCACCGCCTCGAATGCTCTGCTCCGGGTCGGTGCGGTTGCGCACACCCATCTCGTCAGCAGTCGCCTGGGTCAGCATCATAATGCCGCGCACACCGGTAGGAGAGACGGCTTTCGGGTTCCAGTGGGACTCCTGATAGGCCACAGCCGCCAGCAATTGCCAGTGGATCTGTTCTGAATACTTCTCGAACAGGGGCTGCAAATAGGGCAGCACATGGTCGACTGCATAGAGAAAAGCTTTGGTATCCAGATAATCAAAGGAGCCTACATGGCCGAGATATTTCTCTTCCAGACGAGCCATAGAGCCATCATCGACGCTTTGCGCAAAGAAATCCCCCATCAGAGAGGTGAGCGAATTGTTATCGGATCGGCGGGTGTACCAGACTACGGGTTCTTCGTCGTTAATGGTGAAGGCCACCGACAGTTGCGGGTAGATGCGTTGCAAATAAGCCACACTGACTGAGTCCGCCACGGTGTAGTCCAGGTGCCCGTCTGCCACGGCCTTCAACAGATCCTGGGTGGAGAGGGTTTCCGATTTATGGCACAGGAGATTATCTGCCTGGTCACTTTTCAGCTGTTGTAAATAACTGGCCGGGTTGCTGTTGGCCGCCACCACAAGCCGGGAAGAGATCTCTTTCAGTGAACGGGGTTGGGTCCCACCCTGGCGGTAAACCAGTTGTTGTGACACAGAGTAGTAGGCCGGACCGGCGGTAAACTCATTCTGCCGCTCCTGGTTATAGACCAGACCAGCCGCAATAAAGTCGACCTGGTCGCTGTGCAGGGCGGCAAACAGTTCACTGGGGGAGTCATAGACTTTAACCTGCAGCTCTGTGTGCAGGAAGTCGGCAAACTTTTTCGCCAGTTCGTAATCCAGTCCCACCGAGTTCTTCTGCGTTGGCATATAGGTCAGGGGGGAGAGTAGGGTACCCATTCTTAGTGTGCCTTGCTGCTTAATCTGCAACAGGGGGGCGTAATTCTCCTGGCCAGCGTGTTGTGACCAGACCATCAGTCCCACTATCAGGGGGACGCAGGTGAGAAATTGCTTACTAAAACAGGTTAATTTTCGTATAGGGGTTGTCAATGCTACAATCTCTGGTGTTGGCACTGGACACAGGTATTATGATTTCAACTAATTAAGTTTGTGTCTCAGCGTTTTCATCAAAAAAATCAAGTAGTAAGTCGTGTTTTTTCTGTAACAAACAATTTAACAGTCCCCGGCATTGTGCGTAAGAAAAACCGCAGATGCAACTTTTTGAGTGGAAAAAATGAACAAATCTTTTTCTTCTCTGTCGTAAAAAGTAAAATTTTTCTTTACCATCAGTGACAAATAGGCAAAATTTTTTTTCATCTCCCCTTAAGAAATGTCCAAAATGGGACGTATTGGTCTCCGCAATGATCATGTCAGTTATTTTTTTGGTTAAAAAACAACCAATTACAAGGGCTGTCGGCAGAAGGCGACAAACCCCTGTCAGTGGTGTCGCCAACTGGAGACATGTAACTAACTGTAATATGAGTAGAAAATAATGAGGCTAAACGGGTGTCGGTATTTGGCGACAACAAGGCGAGAATCTGTACGATCTCAGACAGCGTCATAGTGGCAATATTTTGCAGTTATAAAAAATAAAACAATGATAATCAGATAAATATAAAAAAATTCTCATTGTGGCACAAGAAGTGCTTTATTAAGGGCAGTTGCTCATTCAACTCATTATGACAGCGCCAGCGCTTCATAAAATCACGAATGACGCCAAAGTCGGTGCCTACCGTCCAGCTTCTGATAACTGCAATGCATTATCAATTATCGGGCGACACGTTGAGTTAGGCACCACCCCTTTTATAGCGAGGTGGCCCTGGAGCCACCTCGCTGCTTTTGGTGCGTCCGGCATTCCCTGTTACAAAATCCGCTGCCAATCACTGTATCGTCCCGGCATCGCTCCCTGTGTGATTTAAGGCTACAATAGCTGACAATCAGGGTTTCTCAGGACAGGTATAATGAAAGGCATAAAGATGCCACGACGATTACTGCCCCATTCATTGCGCCAGTTAGTATTGTTGGCATTTGTGCTGGTGCTGCTGCCTCTGCTGATACTGGCGTATTTAGGCTATCGCAGCCTCAATAATCTCAGCAATCAGGCGGCGGAGATTAATCGCACCACATTGAGTGATGTCAGACACAGTGAAGGCATGATGGGTACCGCGTTGGAGATGGAGCGCAGCTATCGGCAATATTGTGTGTTGAACGATGAAGCTCTGAAAACCCTGTACCAGAATCAACATAAGCAGTATCAGAAAATGCTACAGGAGCAACATATTGTGCAGCCGGATTCGCCACAATATCAGAAGCTGAATCAACTCATGCTGCAACTAAATACACCCGCCTGTGAAAATGGCGTACCGGAAAAGGGTACCGGGACGTTGCTGGAATCTTTTTCCTATGCCAACTCCACTCTGGTGCAGGCAACCCGCGAAGTGATCTATTCCCGTGGTCAGGAGTTACAGTATGATATTGCCAAACGGGGACAGTTTTTCGGCTGGCAGACCCTGCTGTTAGTTTTTCTCAGCCTGCTGCTGATCGCACTCTTTACCCGGATGATTATCGGCCCGGTGAAGATGATCGAACAGATGATCAACCGCCTGGGAGAGGGGCGGCGTCTGGACCCGCGTATTTTTAAAGGCCCGAAAGAGCTCCGTTCTCTGGCGCAGCGTATTATTTGGTTAAGCGAACGCCTGGCCTGGTTGGAATCCCAGCGCCATGAGTTCTTGCGCCATATTTCCCATGAATTGAAAACCCCGCTGGCGAGTATGCGTGAAGGGACAGAGCTGCTGGTGGATCAGGTTGTTGGCCCCCTGACGGCGGAGCAGCATGAGGTGGTCGAGATCTTAAGCAGCAGTAGTCGTGATTTACAGCAATTAATAGAACAGCTGCTGGATTACAATCGTCGTCTCTCCGACAGACCTGCGGAAAAACAGCACATTCTGTTATCGGAAATTGTAGAAGGGGTGATAGCGGCGCATAGTCTGCCCGCCCGCAGCAAGGCAATGAAAACAGAGTGCCAGTTATTGCAACAGGAGTGTCTGGCGGAGCCCGCATTACTGAGCAGTGTGATGGATAATCTCTACTCTAATGCAGTACACTATGGCGCACAGTCAGGCACTATCTGGATTAAAAGTTGTCAGAAGGGGGCAATTCTGGAGATTGAGGTTGCCAATAGCGGGGAACCGATTCCCCATTCTGAACAAAACATGATATTTGAACCCTTTTATCAGGGTAGCCACCAACGTAAAGGGGCAGTAAAAGGGAGTGGATTAGGACTCAGCATCGCCCGCGACTGTATTCGTCGAATGCAGGGTGAACTGCGGCTGGTCGCGGTGGAGTATGCTGATGTCTGTTTTCGCATAGAGTTACCCAACCAAAGCGAGACATAATATAGAATGGCAAAAAAGGTATCAGTTGTGACTATGGATGTCCGGGAAGCGAAAAAAGGGCGATGCGCATGGCTAACAGGATCGTTACTGGGTGTGGCGGGGTTACTGCTGTCTGCCTGTCAGCACTCGACACCGGCAGGGGAGTCGGTCAGCAATAAAATCAGTCTGCTGCCAGAGAGCAAGATAACCGATTATCGCACCGTCTCCTGCACGAATATCTGGCACCAGGCGGAGTTTGAGACGCAGGAAAATGCGCTCTATTGGTTGCGGGCGATGGATTGTGCCAGCACCCTGTCACGCCCCCAGGCGAAAGAGATGGCGCTGGCAATTACGCCTCACTCCTGGGAGGATGCATTCAGACAGGGCATTCTGCTGGCCAATGCGGATATCACGCCTGAACAGCGCACCACCCAGCTCAATGTTATCAATGAATATCGTATCGATGTTCCTGCGACGCTGAGCCCGCTACTGCAGCTATGGCGCGATCAGCAAACCAGTGTGTTGAGCTTGCAGGAGGAGCGCAAGAAATATCGCCAGTTACAAACCAGTACCGATAATAAAATTGACAGCCTGAAAGAGCAGGAGAGTCATCTGCGTTATCAACTGGAGGAGATGAGCAAAAAACTGGCGGGGCTGACGGATATAGAGCGCCAACTGTCGACACGTAAGCAGTTACAGGGCTCACTTCCCGCAGAAGGGGAGAAGGGGCACGCCAGCGAACTGAAGCCAACGGGCGAAACAGACAAGGGTGCAGCAGAGCCTGCCGCCCCGAAGGAGACTAAATGACACAGAGGAGATCAGCCCACCTGCTATTGGTGGATGATGACCCTGGATTATTGAAACTACTGGGTTTGCGTTTGACCAGTGAAGGCTTTCAGGTAACGACGGCGGCCAGTGGGGCTGAAGCACTGCGCCATTTGGGGCGTGAGCAGATAGAGCTGGTGATCAGCGATCTGCGTATGGATGAAATGGATGGCATGGCACTGTTTCATGAAATACAGAAGCAACAGCCAGGTATGCCGGTGATCATCCTGACGGCCCATGGTTCGATTCCGGATGCCGTGGCTGCCACTCAAAAAGGGGTTTTCAGCTTCCTGACCAAACCGGTGGATCGCGATGCCCTCTATAAGGCGATAGATGAGGCTTTGGCATTAAAATCCCCGGCGGGCAGCAGCAGTGACTGGCAGAAAAATATCGTGACCCGCAGCCCGCTGATGTTACGGCTACTGGAACAGGTGCGCATGGTGGCGCAATCGGATGTCAGTGTGCTGATTCATGGGCAGAGTGGGACAGGTAAAGAGGTACTGGCCAAGGCGATTCATGCGGCCAGCCCCAGGGCGGGTAAACCCTTTATTGCTATCAACTGTGGCGCGTTGCCGGAGCAATTACTGGAGTCAGAGCTGTTTGGCCATGCCAAAGGGGCATTTACCGGCGCTGTCAGCAGTCGTGACGGCCTGTTTAAGGCGGCCACCGGAGGCACGCTGTTTCTCGATGAAATCGGCGATATGCCTCTGCCGCTACAGGTGAAGCTGCTACGGGTACTGCAGGAGCGTCGAGTTCGCCCCCTGGGCAGCAATCAGGATATAGCCATCGATGTGCGTATCGTCTCCGCCACCCACCGGGATCTGCCGAAAGCGATGCTTAAAAATGAGTTTCGGGAAGATCTCTTTTACCGACTCAATGTGGTCAACCTCAAGTTACCCTCCTTAAGTGAACGTTCGGAAGATATCCCCTTACTGGCCAATCATCTGCTGGCAGAAGCCGCACAGCGCCACAAAACTTTTGTACGCAGCTTCTCCGGCGAGGCGATGAAACGTCTGATGGCGGCCAGTTGGCCCGGTAATGTACGCCAACTGGTCAATGTGATAGAACAGTGCGTGGCGCTAACCAGTGCACCGGTGATCAGTGAAGCGCTGGTACAACAGGCGCTGGAAGGAGAAAATACCGCGCTCCCCACCTTTGCAGATGCCCGCAGTCAGTTTGAACTGCACTATCTGCGTAAATTACTGCAACTGACTAAAGGCAATGTCACCCAGGCGGCGCGCATTGCCGGACGCAACCGTACAGAATTCTATAAGTTACTGGCGCGCCATGAGCTGGACGCGAACGATTTTAAAGAGTAGGTGGTTCTTAGATGAAGAAAACGCTATCCATTGCATTGGCACAGCTAAACTGGCTGGTGGGCGATATTGAAGGCAATGCCCAGCGTATGCTGCAGACCATGCAGCAACAGCAGGCGCAGGGTACAGATCTGGTGATGTTTTCTGAACTGGGCCTCTGTGGCTACCCGCCGGAAGATCTGCTGTACCGCGATGATTTTCATCAGCGCTGTCAGCATCAACTGACCCTATTGCAGCAGGCATCGACGCAAATCGCGGTGCTGGTGGGACATCCCTGGCGTGAGGGCGATACACTGTATAATTCGCTGTCACTGTTTGCTGAAGGCAAACTGCTGGCGCGTTATCACAAGCAGATGTTACCCAACTACAGTGTGTTTGATGAAAAACGCTACTTTAGCTGTGGTGAGCAGAGTTGCGTGGTGTCGTTTAAGGGCTATCGCCTGGGACTGCTGATTTGTGAAGATCTCTGGTACAGCGAACCGGTGGATCGCCTGCAGGCTGAGGGAGCGGATATTGTGTTGTCGATCAACGCTTCCCCCTACAATCGGGAAAAACTGAGTCTGCGTCAGCGACGTCTGCAAGCCCACGCCCGACGCACCGGTTTGCCCCTGGTCTACTTAAATCAGATCGGCGGTCAGGATGAGCTGGTATTTGATGGCAGCTCCCGAGTGATTGACGGCCAGGGGCAGGTCACCCATCGGTTAGCCACTTTTACTGAGCAGGTCAGTGTGCTGACCCTGACAGACAAAGAGATAGTACCGATGGCAGAGCCTGCCCCTGAGCTGTCGGCTCATGCGGAAATCTATCAGGCACTGGTGCTGGCCGTGCGCGATTATGTCAATAAGAATGGCTTTAACGGCGTAGTTCTGGGGCTTTCCGGGGGAATCGACTCGGCATTAACCATGGCTATTGCCGTGGATGCTCTGGGAGCGCAGCGGGTACAGGCGGTGATGATGCCTTTTCGTTATACCGCCGCGATCAGCGTTGAGGATGCCAGCGAACAGGCAGAGAGGGAAGGGGTCAACTATAGCACCCTCTCCATTGAACCGATGTTCGATGCCTTTATGCAGCAATTATCGCCCTTGTTGCCCCCCATCGCGGGCAAAGATACCACAGAAGAGAATATGCAGGCCCGCTGCCGTGGTGTGATCCTGATGGCTCTCTCCAACAGACAGGGCTCGCTGGTGTTGACCACTGGCAATAAAAGCGAAATGGCGGTGGGCTATGCCACGCTCTATGGCGATATGGCCGGGGGCTTTGCGGTACTGAAAGATGTGCCCAAAACCATGGTGTATCAGCTTAGCCAATATCGCAACAGCCTCAGCTATACCATTCCGCAGCGGGTGATTGATCGCCCGCCTTCAGCAGAGCTGGCACCGGGACAGGTGGATCAGGACACTCTTCCCCCCTATGACATTCTGGATGCTATTCTTGCCGGATACGTGGAGCAGGATAAATCCGTACAGCAACTGGTGGATGAAGGCTTTACTGAAACTGTGGTACGCCGGGTGATCCGCATGGTGGACCTGAGCGAATATAAGCGCCGCCAGGCGGCCGTGGGCCCCAGGGTGACGGTACGCAGTTTTGGTAAGGACAGACGCTATCCCATAACCTCTGCCTTTGGCCGTAAAAACTGGTAAGGAGTGATACATGAAAAAAATAGAGGCAGTGATCAAACCCTTTAAGCTGGATGATGTGCGGGAAGCGCTGTCCGAGGTAGGTATCACCGGAATGACGGTCACCGAGGTGAAAGGATTTGGCCGCCAGAAAGGACATACGGAGCTATACCGTGGTGCCGAATATATGGTGGATTTTCTGCCCAAAGTGAAAATCGAGATCGTGGTCACCGATGATATCCTCGATGCCTGTGTGGAAACTATCATGAAAACCGCTCAGACCGGTAAGATTGGTGATGGCAAGATTTTCGTATTTGAGGTAGAAAGGGTTATCAGGATCCGCACCGGCGAAGAGGATGAGGAAGCGATTTAAACGATGAGCATACATCAGTATGTGATTCGACTGAATCTGCGCAGCCAACAACGCCGCAACTTGAAAGACAACGGGTATATTTGAGTCTGATTGACTAGCTGAGGAGATAGGATGTTGAGACGTGATATGGCTATTGCCGATTATGATAAGGAATTATGGGGTGCTATTCAAAATGAAGATCGCCGTCAGGAAGAACATATTGAATTAATTGCATCAGAGAACTACACCAGTCCGCGTGTTATGCAGGCCCAGGGTTCTCAGTTAACCAATAAATATGCAGAAGGTTATCCCGGTAAGCGTTATTACGGCGGCTGCGAGTATGTGGACATCGTGGAGCAACTGGCCATCGATCGCGCTAAAAAGCTGTTTAATGCGGACTATGCTAACGTACAGCCTCACTCAGGTTCCCAGGCCAACGCTGCCGTGTTAATGGCGCTGCTACAGCCCGGCGATACTATTCTGGGGATGAGCCTGGCCCATGGTGGTCACCTGACCCATGGTTCACCTGTCAATTTCTCCGGAAAACTCTACAACGTGATCCCCTACGGTATCGATGCTGAGGGCAAAATTGATTACGACGAACTGGAGCAACTGGCTAAACAGCATAAGCCTAAGTTAATCCTGGGGGGCTTTTCTGCCTACTCTGGTGTAGTCGATTGGGCCAGAATGCGCACCATCGCTGACAGCATTGGCGCCTGGTTCTTTGTGGATATGGCGCATGTGGCAGGTTTGATTGCCGCCGGTGTCTATCCTGATCCGGTGGCTCATGCCCATGTGGTCACCACGACAACCCACAAAACCCTTGCCGGGCCGCGTGGCGGTCTGATCCTGGCGAAAGGCGGCGATGAAGAGTTATATAAGAAATTGAACTCTGCTGTTTTCCCGGGCAATCAGGGCGGTCCACTGATGCATGTGATTGCGGCGAAAGCGGTGGCGTTGAAAGAGGCCATGGAGCCGGAATTTAAGCGCTATCAGCAGCAGGTTGTCGCTAATGCCAAAGCGATGGTGGCGGTTTTCCAGCAGCGTGTCTATAAAATCGTCTCCGATGGCACCGATAATCATCTGTTCCTGTTGAATCTGGTGGGTAAAGAGATCACCGGGAAAGAGGCGGATGCCGCTTTGGGTCGGGCCAATATCACGGTCAATAAGAACGCCGTACCGAACGATCCCCGCAGTCCCTTTATCACCTCAGGGGTGCGTATGGGAACACCGGCGGTGACCCGTCGTGGTTTCAAAGAGCAGGAAGTTCAGGTGCTGGCTGGCTGGATCTGTGATGTTTTGGACAACATTAACGATGAGGCCGTGATCGAGCGCATTAAAGGACAGGTTCTGGAGATTTGTAGCCGCTATCCTGTCTATGGTTAAGTAGTGCCCCTCTCTTTTGTGCAGACCCACTTCTGCAGAAAAATAGTCTCAGGGACGAGACACTATAGCCGATGAAAAGGTTATACTGACTGGCAGAAAAAAGGAGTAAAGGAATGTCGTTACACTCTGCCCGTTGGTTGGCGCTTAGTTATTTCACCTACTATTTCACTTTCGGTATCTATCTTCCTTTTTGGGCCCTGTGGCTGGCAGATAAAGGTTACTCGACCGAATCTATTGGCCTGTTGCTGGGTATCGGTATGGTGGCCCGTTTCAGCGGCAACCTCTATATCACCTCCCAGGTCAGGCAGCCCGGTTCATTGTTAACCATGATGCGGGTACTGGCGCTGCTCTCCCTGATCTCAGCAGTGGGATTTGCTTTCGACCTAAACTGGTTATGGTTACTGCTGATCATGGTGCTGTTTAATTTTATCTCCGGGCCGCTGGCCCCCCTGAGTGATGCCCTGGCCGGTATCTGGC
>JBOFSC010000200.1:0-4985 GCA_051651345.1 Enterobacteriaceae bacterium | reverse complement strand
GCCACAATAGTCGAAGGATATGGTAAAATCATTGAAAAGAGATAAAGGCATCAATTCTGGAAGGGCGTCACATGAATAATGAGATGAAAACGTTTGCCCTGATACCGCAAGGGAGCCTGGAAGCCTATATCAGAGCCGCTAATGTCTATCCGATGTTAACGGCGGAAGAGGAGAGCAGGCTCGGAGCGGAGCTCTATTATCAGGGAGATCTGGAAGCAGCGAAAAAGCTGATTCTGTCACATCTGCGCTTTGTGGTCCATGTGGCCCGTAACTATCTGGGTTACGGACTGCCGCTGGCGGACCTGGTGCAGGAAGGGAATATTGGCCTGATGAAAGCGGTGCGCCGCTTTAACCCGGAGATGGGGGTTCGTCTGGTCTCGTTTGCGGTTCACTGGATCAAAGCTGAGATCCATGAATATGTGCTGCGTAACTGGCGTATTGTGAAAGTCGCCACCACCAAGGCACAACGCAAACTGTTTTTCAATTTGCGTAAAAACAAGCGTCGTCTGGGTTGGTTCAATCAGGACGAGGTGGAGCTGGTCGCCCGTGAACTCGGTGTCAGCGAGCAGGATGTCCGGGAAATGGAGTCGCGTATGGCTGCTCAGGATATGGCTTTTGACCTGAGTTCGGAAGATGACAGCAGCGACAGTCCAACCCTGGCCCCAGTACTCTATCTGGAGGATAAATCTTCAGACTTTGCCGATACTATTGAAGAGAGTAACTGGGATAACCACGCCACCGATAAACTGACTCTGGCACTGGCCTCGCTGGATGATCGCAGCCAGCATATTATCCGTGCCCGTTGGCTGGATGATGATAACAAAGCCACCCTGCAGGATCTGGCAAACCAATATGGTGTCTCCGGCGAGCGCGTGCGTCAACTGGAGAAAAATGCCATGAAGAAGTTGAAGATGGCGATAGAAACCTGATTACACGCTTGCGATTAAAGAACCATGCTGAAAGGCGTGGTTTTTTTATGCCCTAAATAACACAAGCCATATAGTGGGACTATATGGCTTGTTTAATAACATAATTAGAGATAATTATGTTTTAGAAGGTGTAGCGTACACCTGCCAGAATATCGTGGTAGCGGACTTTGGCGCTGCCTTTGCATTAACAGTACCACAGGATAAAAAATAACCCTCTCCCTGCGCTTCGCGCTGTCCCTCTCCCACCAGTGGGAGAGGGGAAATATCACTCACCCCGTAATTGCTGTGCAGCCAGGACCATATTGTGCAGAGCCTGACGGGTCTCTTCCCAGTTGCGGGTCTTCAGGCCACAATCCGGGTTGACCCATAAACGTTCAGGAGCAATACGATCCGCCGCCTTGCGTAATAAGCCCACCATCCAGTCCACTTCCGGTACATTAGGCGAGTGAATATCATAGACACCGGGCCCTATCTCATTGGGATAAGCAAAGCGCTCAAATACCTCCAGCAGTTTCATATCTGAGCGGGAGGTCTCAATGGTGATCACATCCGCATCCAGCGCGGCAATAGATTCAATAATATCGTTGAACTCGCTGTAACACATATGGGTGTGGATCTGAGTGCTGTCGTGGGCTACCGATGCCGCCAGGCGAAATGCCTGCACCGCCCAGTGCAGATAAGCGGACCAGTCGCTCTGACGCAGCGGCAACCCCTCACGCAGTGCCGGTTCATCAATCTGGATAATACCGATACCGGCGCTCTGTAAATCTGCCACTTCATCACGCAGCGCCAGAGCAATCTGCCGGGCGATCACCTCACGCGGCAGATCTTCTCGGGCAAAAGACCAACACAGTATGGTAATCGGACCAGTTAACATCCCCTTCACTGGCTTAGTGGTCAGCCCCTGAGCATAACGGGCCCATTCAACCGTGATCGCTGTCGGCCGACTGATATCCCCCACAATAATGGGCGGTTTTACACAGCGGGAGCCGTAACTCTGCACCCAACCATTGCGGGTAAACACAAAACCATCGAGGTGCTCGGCAAAATACTCCACCATATCATTGCGTTCCGCTTCACCATGCACCAGCACATCCAACCCCAGGGCTTCCTGCTCTGCAATAGCCTGACCAATATGGTGATGAATGCCCTGTTGATAGTCGCTAAAGGCGATCCGCCCCTGCCTGAAGTTTTGCCGTAACTGGCGAATATCGGTGGTTTGTGGAAAGGAACCGATGGTAGTGGTGGGCCAAAGGGGTAACTTAAAACGCTGCCGCTGTATCTCTGCACGCACAGGATAAGACTGTTGCCGTTGACTATCACGCGCTGCAACGTTCGCTAGACGCTGCTGTACCGCCGAACGATGGACAAGGTCAGAGTGCTCTCTTTGATAAAGAGGCTCACTGTAGCTACTCAGTTGCGCAAGCGTCTCCTGGTCAGGCGCGCGTAATGCACGGGCCAGCAAGGATAACTCATGACATTTCTGCACGGCAAAAGCCAGCCAGCTCTGTATCTGTGGATCTAACTCTTTTTCTGCCTGTAGATCGATGGGGGAATGGAGCAGCGAGCAGGAGGTACCCAGCCACCAACGGCGCGTCGTTGGCAGAGAGGACAACGTCTGTTGCCAGCGACTTAAATCCGCGCGCCAGATATTACGACCATTGATCACCCCCAGAGAGATCACCCAGTCTGCCGGTAACGACTGATGCAGCGCCAAAGGTTGATCCTGTCCGGCAACCAGATCAACATGTAATCCCTCTACCGGTAGCTGTTTGATCCACTCAAGCTGGTGCTCTATCCCACCGAAATAGGTGGTCAGCAGCAAATGTACCCGTCCATGCAGCGCCTGATAAGCGGGCTGATATGCCTGTAACCATGACTCCGGCAACTGTAACGCCAGGGCGGGTTCATCTATCTGTACCCAGTCGATACCCCGCGCAGCCAGAGCATCCAGCACCTGTTGATAAACCGCGAGCAGCGAGGGCAGCAATGACAGGCGATCAAACGTCTCCCCCTTCACTTTACCCAACCATAAATAGGTCAGCGGCCCCAGCAAAACCGGTTTGACCTGAACGCCCAATGCCAGCGCCTCATCCACCTCATCCAGCAATTGCGTCCAACCCAGACTAAACTGCTGCCCCTGATAAAATTCCGGAACAATATAGTGGTAGTTGGTATTAAACCATTTGGTCATCTCTGCGGCGGCGGCAGACTTGCCACTGGGGGCCTGTCCACGGGCAATACGAAACAGGGTGTCCAGAGTAATGCTATTATCCACCTCCTGATGCCGTGCCGGTACATTACCCAACAGCAAACTGGTGCCCAACACATGGTCATACCAGGCAAAATCCCCCACAGGTAACAGATCCACCCCTGCCGCCTTCTGCTGCTGCCAGTGTCGAGCCCGTAGCGCCTTACCTGTGGTCAGTAATGTCGCCTGATCAATCTCCCCTGCCCAGTAATTCTCTAACGTTCTCTTTAACTCTCGGTGTAACCCTATCCGGGGAAAACCCAGGGTGTGACTTAATAATTGCATGATCATTTTCCTTTTAGCCATCTGGATGTTTACACATCTATCATCTGCAGGTAAGGTAGTGAGCACAAGCGCAATTGATTCACTTTCATGTTGAAGGGTTTTCATGATTGAACTCAGACATCTCCGTACACTACAGATGCTCAGGCAGGCGGGCTCCCTGGCCGCTGCGGCGACCTTGCTGCATCAAACACAATCGGCGCTGTCCCACCAGCTCAGCGATCTGGAGCAACGTCTGGGATATCGACTGTTTGTGCGTAAGAGTCAGCCCCTGCTGTTTACCCATCAAGGGAAGATTTTGCTGGAACTGGCCGATCAGATTTTGCCGCAGATTCAGCAGGCGCTACAGGCATGCCTAACGCCGCATCAATCCACTTTGCGTCTCGCCATCGAGTGTCATAGCTGTATTCAGTGGCTAACCCCGGCGCTGGAGCAATTTCGTCACAGTTGGCCCGATGTCAGCGTGGATTTTAAATCCGGCGTCACTTTTGATCCGCAACCCAGCCTGCAACAGGGTGGCCTGGATCTGGTGATCACCTCAGATATTCTGCCGCGCAGCGATCTCTACTATCAGGCGCTGTTTGACTATGAGGTTCGTCTGGTGATGGCTCCCGATCACCCCTTAGCCAGTAAAACGCATATTGTGCCCACGGATTTGGCGGAGGAGACTCTGCTGATCTATCCGGTTCAGCGCCAGCGTATGGATGTCTGGCGTCATTTTCTGCAACCGGCAGGGATCTCGCCCAAACTGAAAAGTGTCGATAATACCCAGTTGGTTATTCAAATGGTGGCGGCCCATATGGGCGTTGCGGCACTGCCCCACTGGGCGGTAGAAACAGTGGAAAAATTACAACTGATTGTCACCCATCCTCTGGGAACAGGCTTATGGAGCCGTTTATATGCCGCCATTCGCCACGGTGAACAGCAGCAACCAGTGATCCAGAGCTTTATCGCTTCGGTGCAGCAACATGTTAGTGAGCATTTACCTTTCGTACGCCCAGTGACATAGCCCAGTGCTCATTCGCAGGATCTTTATTGGCTCCTGACTGGGTACGGTCACCGCAGCCCAGACTAAGCCTGTTGCAAGCCACATAAAGCTTGCAGGACCGCTACCCGATTCTGACCCAGAATCATGCCTCGCCAATCGTCCTGATCGCAGTAAAATGCCGCTAACGTCGTTTGTAAAATCTCTCTTTGGACCTCTAATGAAGCTTCAGGATGCGCCAGAAGCCAGTTACGCCCACGTAAAGCATCTATCACATCAACGAACGGTATCGTCCCAAACTCCAGCGCCATTAAACCATAACTGGCATCAGGGCAGCTGCTGTAAATCAGACTGGCTAAATGACCGCTGATGTCAACCGATGCTGAACTACCGAGAAATGGCACCATGACATCGCTGCCCCACCAGCGCCGCGTTAATTCCACCTCAGCCAAATCACGGCGACCCGCATAGATTTTTTCACCATGCCCACGAGGCCCCAGTCCGGTGTGAATGTCAATCCAACCGATGTGTGCGTAAC
>JBOFSC010000199.1:0-1620 GCA_051651345.1 Enterobacteriaceae bacterium | reverse complement strand
AGTCGATGTCCTCGGGTTATCTCTCGCCTGTACCAAGCACAGCTTTTTGGTGGAATCCCTGCAGGAACTCCCCTCTGTTTTACAGGAAGCTTTCACCATTGCTCTCAGTGGCAGACCAGGTCCGGTGCTGGTCGATATTCCCAAGGATATTCAACTGGCTGATGTCCAGGGGCTCATCCCTCAGGTTCTGCCCTGCTCTGTTCCGGCAGCGCCATCGCTCCCTGCTCATTTGATTGCTCAGGCCCGTGAGATGTTACAACAAGCGCGTAAACCCGTGTTGTATGTGGGGGGCGGTGTCGGTATGGCACAGGCTGTACCCGCATTACGCAACTTTATCGTCGCCACAGGCATCCCCACCGCAGTCACCCTGAAAGGATTAGGCAGTGCGGATGCCCAGGATCCCGGATATCTGGGGATGTTGGGCATGCATGGCACCAAGGCCGCCAATCTGCTGGTGCAGGAGAGTGATTTACTGTTTGCTATCGGTGCCCGTTTTGATGACAGAGTGACCGGCCGCCTGGACACGTTTGCCCCGGAGGCGAAGGTGATCCATCTTGATATCGATCCGGCGGAGCTGGGTAAATTACGCCGGCCCCATATTGCCTTATGCGCCGATATCAACAGCGTACTGCCCCAGTTGCAAAGCACACCGCTGAATATCGCCCCCTGGCAGCAAGAGGTGCAGTTGAAAAAACAGCAGCATCCCTGGCGCTACGACCATCCGGGGGAAGCCATTTATGCGCCGCTGCTCCTGCGTCAGCTCTCTGAATGCAAACAGGCCAATGCGGTGATCACCACGGATGTGGGTCAGCATCAAATGTGGTCTGCGCAACATATTGAACACACCCAGCCGGAAAACTTCATCACTTCCAGTGGATTGGGGACTATGGGTTTTGGTCTGCCTGCGGCTATCGGGGCACAAATAGCCCGGCCAAATGACCTGGTGATCTGTATCTCTGGTGATGGCTCTTTTATGATGAATGTCCAGGAACTGACCACCATCAAGCGCAAAAAGTTACCTATTAAAATCATTCTGATAGATAATCAACGGCTGGGTATGGTACGTCAGTGGCAGGAGCTCTTTTTTAATGAGCGCTACAGTGAAACGAATCTTTCTGACAACCCGGATTTCCTGCTGTTAGCCAGCGCGTTTAATATTCCCGGACAGCGCGTTACCTGCAAAGCCGAAGTGCCTGATGCACTGCAGGCCCTGTTACAGAGTGAGGGGCCTATGCTGCTGCATGTGGCTATCGATGAGCTGGAAAATGTCTGGCCGCTGGTGCCTCCTGGTGCCGGTAATGAAACGATGCTGGAAAGCAGTGTAATGGAGGAACAGTTGTGAGCACACATCATCTTATTATCCGCGCCTCTTCTCGTCCGGAAATGCTGGAGAGGATCCTGCGGGTGGTCAGACATCGTGGTTTTCGCGTTTATGCCATGAATATGGTTTCTGCGGGCCAGGGCGATGCGGGATCAACGCAACAGATGACACTGCAATTGACGGTAATGAGCGACAGACCGTTAGAACTGCTGGTCAATCAACTGGAAAAACTGTTATATATCTCTCAGGTAGAAATAGAGCGAAATGCGGCGTAGTGGCGCATGCAAATAAGGAAACCA
>JBOFSC010000198.1:0-2325 GCA_051651345.1 Enterobacteriaceae bacterium | reverse complement strand
GGGGTACTGTTTTTAGCTGGGGCGAAATTGTGGCAGTTTATTGCCATTATCGGCTCCGGTATTTTTGCGGTGATCCTGCTGATCATCGCTGAGCCTTATCGGATGAAGCGGGTGACCTCTTTTATGCGACCCTGGGACGATCCCTTCGGTAGCGGCTATCAGCTGATTCAGTCGCTGATGGCCTATGGACGGGGGGAGCTCTGGGGCCAGGGGCTGGGTAACTCGGTACAGAAACTGGAGTATCTGCCGGAGGCGCACACCGATTTTATCTTCGCCATTTTGGGGGAAGAGCTCGGTTTTGTCGGTGTGGTGCTGGTGCTGCTGATGATCTTCGGTGTGTCGTTTCGTGCTATGGCGATTGGTCGTCATGCCCTGCAGGCGGAACAGCGTTTTTCCGGTTTTCTGGCCTGCTCTATCGGTATCTGGTTCAGCTTTCAGGTGCTGATCAACGTAGGCGCGGCGGCAGGAATGTTGCCCACCAAGGGGCTGACCCTGCCGTTTATCAGTTATGGTGGCTCCAGTATGTTGGTGATGTCTACGGCAGTGGTGTTGCTGCTGCGTATCGACTATGAAACTCGCCTGGCCCAGGCACAGGCCCATGTCCGGGGGAGGCGCTAATGGGAAATGAGGCGCTCATGAACAGTGGTAAGCGTTTACTGGTGATGGCTGGCGGCACGGGAGGACATCTGTTTCCTGGCCTGGCGGTGGCGCACTATCTGATGGCGCAGGGCTGGCAGGTACGCTGGCTGGGAACGGCGGATCGTATGGAAGCCCGGCTGATCCCGCAGGAAGGGATAGAAATCGATTTTATCCAGATCTCCGGTTTACGCGGTAAAGGCATAAAAGCGCTGTTGTTGGCACCATTTCGGATTGTGCGTGCTATTTGTCAGGCACGGCGTATGATTCAGCACTATCGGCCGGATGTGGTGCTGGGCATGGGAGGCTATGTCTCCGGTCCGGGCGGGATTGCCGCCTGGCTCAGTGGCATCCCGGTGGTGTTACATGAACAAAATGGCATTGCCGGTCTGACCAATCGGGGTCTGGCGAAAATTGCCCGGCGGGTATTGCAGGCGTTTCCCGGAGCCTTTCCTCAGGCCCAGGTGGTTGGTAACCCGATTCGCAAGGATCTGCTGCTGATGCCGCCGCCGCAAGTGCGTTTTGCCGGGCGTCAGGGGCCGATTCGGGTTCTGGTGACCGGTGGCAGCCAGGGGGCGCAAGTCCTGAACCGGGTGATGCCACAGGTGGCGCAACAGATGGGCGAGCGTATCACACTCTGGCATCAGGTAGGGCAGGGGGCGCAGGAGAGCGTACGCGAGCACTATCTGGCAGTGGGCCAGGGAGAACATCGGATCGACGAATTTATTACCGATATGGCGGAGGCGTATGCCTGGGCCGATATTGTGATCTGCCGCTCCGGAGCCCTGACGGTGAGTGAAGTAATGGCCGTGGGGCTGGCGGCGATCTTTGTTCCCTTTATGCATAAGGACAGACAACAGTACTGGAATGCATTGCCCCTGGAGCAGGCGCAGGCCGCCGTGATTGTGGAACAGCCGCAACTGAGTGCGGAGAAATTATCGGCCTTTTTGCAGCAGTGGGATCGTCCGACATTGCTGGCGATGGCGCAAAAGGGCAGGGCACTGGCAATAACAGATTCGACAGAACGTGTGGCAGACGCTATCACGGGCTGTGTTCTGAACAGATAAATAAGAGACAGTAACAGCGTGAATACACAACAGTTGGCGAAACTACGCACCATGGTGCCGGAGATGAAACAGGTCAGGCACATCCATTTTATCGGCATCGGTGGTGCCGGTATGGGCGGGATCGCTGAAGTTTTGGTTAACGAAGGCTATCAGATCAGCGGTTCTGATCTGGCACCGAATGCCGTGACGCAGAGGCTGAGCACGTTGGGGGCGCAGATCACTTTCCACCATCGCCCGGAAAATATCGAGGGTGCCAGTGTAGTGGTGGTCTCTTCGGCCATTGCGGCGGACAATCCGGAGATAGTAGCGGCGCGGGAGCTGCGCATTCCGGTGATTCGCCGGGCGGAGATGTTGGCGGAGCTGATGCGTTTTCGTCATGGCATTGCCATTGCAGGAACCCATGGCAAAACCACCACCACCGCCATGATAGCGGCTATCTATGCTGAAGCGGGCCTGGACCCCACTTTTGTGAATGGAGGGCTGGTAAAATCGGCGGGGGTACATGCCCGTCTGGGGGCCAGCCGCTATCTGATTGCCGAAGCCGATGAGAGCGATGCTTCGTTCCTGCATCTGCAACCGATGCTGGCGGTGGTGACCAATATTGAAGCGGATCACATGGATA
>JBOFSC010000197.1:0-4688 GCA_051651345.1 Enterobacteriaceae bacterium | reverse complement strand
TTTTGCGACTCATGGTCAACGAGCTCATCCCAGGCGAGATCAGAAAAGTATGTTGCTATCGTTAGGTCTTAGTATTTACCCTGTAATGAATTAAAGGTACATCAATGTGTTATGAGCTTAAGTACCTACATATGAGGAGCCAATAGGGATGAAAAAAGTGAGACTGAATATATCTGCGAGAGTCCTGTTGTTGCCTCTCATTCTCCTGTTGTTATTTCCCGGCATATTATCGGCCGGATCGCTGGCTATTTCTCCCATCGATCCCGTGATTGAAGATCAGCAAAATTCTGTGGCGTTATGGCTGGATAATTACGAAGCCGTGCCGGTGTATTTACAGATACGGGTAATGCGTTGGTCTCAGGAAAATAATAAGGAGCATTGGGAAAAACAGGATGAGGTGGTTGCCAGCCCTCCCTTTGCCAGGTTGCAACAGAGGCAGCGGCAGATGATCCGTCTGGTGAAAAAAAACGTGCTGGCACCTGGAGAAGAGAAAGCCTATCGCATCGTTATTGATGAAATTGCTCAGGATGACAAGGAAACAGAAGAGCAGGCCCGGCAGCAACTGGCCATGGGTCTCAATTTGAAAATGCGCTATGTGCTGCCCCTGTTTGTCAGTGGTAAAGGGGTATGGACCACTCAGGATCCCAAAAACATGCGCGATCCCCAGAGCGCCACTATGCCCAAGCTCTCCTGGCGCATGAAAACAGAGAAGGGACAACAATATATTGAAGTACGCAACAGCGGTACGGTGCATGCCCGCCTGACCGCTGTCAATCTGGGGAGTGGTGGCAATAAGAAACCTATCGCGGAAGGGTTATTGGGCTATGTATTACCTGGGGCAACGATGAGTTGGCCGTTACCAAAAAACAGATTGCCCAATCAAGGCGGTCAATTGGAAGCGATGGTGAATCACTTTCCTGATCCCATGGTTATTGAAAAACAGTAATACATCCCGACGGATAGTAAGCGGTCATCCGGGAAGCTGGCTAAAGCGGACATGGTGAATACAACTTTAAGGCGCAGTTATTTATCCGAAGCAATTTTCTACTGTATCCGTACAGGGGTGGTGTGCAGCCTTTTTTTGCCGTTTCGGGTTGATGCCGCCCAGGGCGAAGAAAATAAACAACAACAGGCTGAGAAATTACTTGAAGAGATTGTTCACCAACTCCCCGATATGCCCCTGCTGTTGGAAGTGGTGATTAACGGCGAGGAGACCGGTAAGGTAGTCTCTGTGGAACATCGCCAGGGACACTACTATGTGTCGTCTGCGGAGGTTAAAGAGTGGGGATTGCCTTTACCCCTGATTAAAGAATCTGAAGTGGCCGTGGATACTTTGCCCGATATCAAGGCAGAATATGATGGTGCCAGACAGCAGTTACAACTTACGGTGCCGACTCACTGGCTGCCAGAACAGAGCCTGACCGTTCACCATAAACGTGCTGCCGGGGCTTTATCTGACAATGTGCCCGGTTTTCTGATCAATTACGATCTCTTCTCTACTTATTTGTTCCAGAATAATCGGGTGGATACGGCTTCTGCCTGGACGGAGCAGCGCCTGTTTGGTCGCTATGGCGTGCTATCCAATACCGGGACTTACAATCACTCTTTTACTAATAATAGCGGACGCTATACCCGGTTTGATACTCACTGGCTGTTTGAGGATCAAAAGCGCATGTTGCAGTATAAGGCCGGAGATATCATCAGCGCGGCATTAAACTGGGGCAATGCGGTCTGGATTGGGGGGATCAATATTTCGCGTAATTTTACCCTGAGACCGGATCTGATCACTTACCCGCTGCCAGAATTTAAAGGGCAGGCTGCTCTGCCCAGTACTGTGGATCTGTTTATCAACGATTACCAGCATATGTCGGCCAATATGAAGCCGGGTCCCTTTTCACTGTCCACACTCCCCTCTGTCAATGGTGCCGGAACAGCAACCATGACGGTCACCGATGCTCAGGGTAAAAAGGTGACGGTGCAGGTGCCGTTCTATGTGACAACAGAACTGTTGGCGAAAGGTTTAAGTGATTTCAGCCTGTCTGCGGGAAAACTGCGTAAGAACTATGGGGTAAAAAATTTCTCCTATGGTGAAAATGTCTTTAGTGGCCTGATACGTTATGGGGTGACTAACTCCCTGACCCTACAGAGTCGCGCTGAAGCGGGTAAAGAGCTGGTCAATGGCAGTGTGGGGGCGCTCCTTGGTTTATGGCATTTCGGCGTACTGGAAGGCGGTTATAGTGCCAGCCGTTCACCGGAAAGAGATTCGACACAGAGCACGACTGCTGTCAGTCAACAGTTGGTGTCGGGCGATAAAAAAGCGGGCCATCAGAGCATATATGGTTACTCCTATAATGGTCGTTATTTTGGAGTCAGTGGGCGCCGGGTGCTGAACACCTCGACTTATAATGATCTGGGCAGTTACAGCAGCATTCTGCGTAATTTTCGTCGTCAGGATCAGGCTACCTTAAGTCTGAATCTGGATCGTTTTGGCAGCCTGGGGTTTAGCTATATCGGTATGTACAACAATAACAATAACCGTTTTCGTCTGTTGAGTGTCAATTACAGCAAAGGGCTGTGGGCGGACAGCAATTTCTTTGCTTCCGTGAATAAAGAGATAGGTGCCAGCGGTTATAGTGCGAATTTAATGCTGACCATTCCGTTTAAACAGGACAGCTATATTACCATGAACTCCAGCCGGGATACCAAAAACCGCTGGACCAGTACCCTTAACTACGCCAAAAATACCCCGACAGAAGGGGGATGGGGAGGCAATGTCTCCGTGGGCCGTACCGGGAAACAATATAGTCAGCAAAGCCGGGTGGAGTATGCCAACCGTAACTTTACAGCCCAGGGGGGCGTCTATGGTGATTCCCACTATACCGGTTGGGCCGAGTTACAGGGGGCAGTGGTGATGATGGATGGTCATGCATATGCCTCCAGACCGATTTATGACTCCTTTACTCTGGTCTCCACAGAGGGGTATGGCAATGTGCCCGTTTACTATGAAAATCAGCAAATGGGCACCACCGATACAAATGGTTATCTGCTGATCCCCTATGTGACCTCTTACTATGATGGCAAATATGCAATCGATCCCCTGCACCTGCCTGCAGATGTGGATACCCCAGTGGTGGAAAGACGCAGGATGACTAAAACCAACCAGGGCATGTTGATCAATTTCCCTGTCGGTAAAAGCGATGCCATTACGGTGGTGCTGCAAGATAAACAGGGGAAACCTTTGCCGGTGGGCAGCCATGTACAGTTAGAGGGAACGGACTACACGACCTATGTGGGCTGGGATGGGGAAACTTATCTGCAGAAACTGGCGCAACAAAATAGCCTGAAAGTCAGGCTGGTGGATAACGACCAACACTGCCGGGCCGAGTTCACCGATCAAATCTTGCAGGATAGCGAGCAGGGGAATCCGATCACCTGTGTCAAAGAAGTGGAAGATTAATTTTCTCTCGCCCGCTTGCGGGAGAGGGTGGCCCATCAGGGCCGGGAGAGGGCATGTTAACGTTGATATTTAAAAGTGACCGCAACAGGTACAGGGTATCACCCTGGAGCGGTCTGTTATTGATTCTTTTCTCTACCATCTCTTGGGCTCAGGAAGGTTGTCTCGTCAGCCATGCGCAAAATAGCCTGGGTAGTCAAAGCACTGAGAATATTGCTCGCCAGGCTATACAAACTGAGGGGGATGCCGGTATCAGTTGTTCCTTCGCCTCCTGGAGTTCTGAGGGAGTGGAGGGGCAGTTAATCTCCTCCAGTTACAATATGCATTTGTCCGGGCCGGAGGGTCAGGTTATCCCTTATCAACTCTATGCGGATTCCAATTACCAGAACGCGTTAACGGCCGGAAAATCGGTACAATTTATTCATTCTGGCCCACAAACCCGCTCTCTTGCGGCAGGCAGTCGCAGCCTTCCGCTCTATATTAAGACCCAGCCGGGAGTCAATGTTAAGTCAGGCGCTTATCGTGATAGTGTGATGATCAGTTGGGATTTTCCTCGTTGTGTTGCCTGGCAGGAAGGGGAGTGTACGGAACAACAGATAGTGACAGAGAGAAGCATGGTCGATATTTCCCTCTATGCTGATAATAGCTGCTCGATTACGACCGCACCGGATGTGAGCTTCGGGACTGCGAGTTTTATTGCGCAATTTACTTCGGTGGCCCAATCGGTGCAGGTGCGCTGTACCAATGGCGCTCCCTATACAGCGTACTTTAATAATGGGAGGAACTATAATTCGCCCTGGCGTCAAATGGCATCCGGAGCCAATAGATTACAATATAATATTTATTATTCCGATGGTACGACAGTCTGGACTTCCGCCAATCCTGTTGGGGGAAGAGGTGATGGCAGTAACCAAACATTAAATTATGTGGCAGCAATTAACCCGGCCCAGAGTGAAAAGCCCTCCGGTTCTTACCTTGATACGGTTAACTTTACCGTCTCCTATTAAGTCAATTCCCCTCCGTGGAGGGGGGGCGCGCCAGCGCCGGGGTGGTTAATGCGCCTCACTCCGGCGTAATCCACTGCACCTGATGGTGTCCTAATCCTTGCGGCGACAAACGCCCATGCAGCCAGGGCAAAATCGTCTGCATTTGCTGTTCCAGCTTCCAGGGGGGATTGATCACGATCATCCCGGAGGCGGTCATCCCGCGTCGATCATTATCCGGCAATAGCGCC
>JBOFSC010000196.1:0-2587 GCA_051651345.1 Enterobacteriaceae bacterium | reverse complement strand
ACTATTTATGCGAATTTTGGTTGTAGAGGATAACTCCCTGCTACGTCATCATTTAACAGTGCAGCTGCGCGATATGGGTCATCAGGTGGACAGTGCGAAAGATAGTAAAGAAGCCGATTACTATCTGCATGAACATCAGCCGGATATTGTGGTTCTGGACTTGGGGCTGCCCGGAGAAGATGGGCTGGTGCTGATTCAGCGCTGGCGGACAGCCAAAATCACTGTCCCCATTCTGGTATTGACTGCCCGTGATGGCTGGCAGGAAAAAGTTAATGTCCTGCAGGCTGGCGCCGATGACTATGTGACCAAACCTTTTCATTTAGAGGAGGTGGTTGCACGTCTGCAGGTGCTACTGCGCCGGACCTCTGGTCTGGCCTCACAAATGATCTCTTTTCCCCCTTATCAGGTGGATCTGTCTCGCCGTGAACTCCTTGTGGACGATAAGCCTGTCAAATTGACCGCGTTTGAATATACTATCCTGCAAACGTTGTTACTCAGTCGCAGCAAAATTGTCAGTAAGGAGACACTGATGCGGCAGCTCTATCCCGATGCGGAACTGCGCGAAAGCCACACTATCGATGTCTTGATCGGTCGACTGCGCAAGAAAATGGTCGCCGCCGGGGGCAAAGATTTGATTACCACCATTCGCGGTCAGGGATACCGTTTCGATTCCCATATTGAAGAGTAAACCTTTTGAAAAGCCAACAAAACAGCCGCTGGTCTTTTCCTCCCCTCTCTTTGCGGGCACGTTTCCTGTTCGGTACCGCCACCGTGGTGCTGGCGATGACCCTCGCTTATGGCATTCTGGCTATAGGTGGTTACCTGGTCAGTTTTGATCGCACAACCTATCAACTGTTACGGGCGGAGAGCAACCTGTTCTTTAATTTAGCTCACTGGCAGGATAATACACTGTCCATCAATATCCCCAAGGGGATAGAGCTTAACTACCCTACCCTTGTGTTTATCTATGACCAACAGCAAAAGCTGCTGTGGAGCCAGCGTCGATTACCTCCCCTGGAACAGCAGATTAATCCCGCCTGGCTGAAAAAAAGTGGTCTGTATGAAATCGATACCAGCAAAGAGATCAGTAGTCTGATTCTGGCGAATCGTCTGGATCAAGGCAGCTCCGTTCATCAGCAAGAGCTACAGAAACAATTACAACAATATAAAGATGATTCAGACGATGCCATGACCCACTCTGTGGCGGTCAACACCTACCCCGCGACGCCTTCCCTGCCCGCCCTGACCATTGTCGTGATCGACATTGTGCCTCAGGAGTTGCAAATGACAGGCACCGTCTGGATGTGGTTTGGCTATCTGCTGCTGGCGAATCTGGTATTGGTGGTTCCCCTATTGTGGCTGGCGGCCTACTGGAGTCTACGACCCATTAAAAAATTGGCGGAACAAGTGCGCGAACTGGAATATGGTCAGCGTGAACTGCTGGATCAACTCCCGCCCCATGAGTTGCGCAGCCTGGTACTCAACCTGAACACCCTGCTACAGAGCGAGCGCAAACGCTACGAAAAATACCGAACCACGCTGAGCGATCTGACTCACAGCCTGAAAACCCCCCTTGCAGTGTTACAATCCACCCTGAGATCCATGCGATCCCGCCAGCAATCCATTGCAGAAGCAGAACCCATTATGCTGGAGCAAATCAGTCGAATTTCACAGCAGGTGGGATATTACCTGCATCGGGCCACGATCCGTAATGAACACTACACGGTTGGCAGAGAAGTCCACTCAGTTGCCGCCTTGCTGGACAGCCTCTGTTCGGCTCTGAGTAAGGTATATCGCCATAAAGGGGTTGATATTCAGTTAAATGTCCCGGCGGAACTGGTTTTTATCGGCGACAAGAACGATTTTATGGAGGTTCTGGGCAATCTGCTGGACAACGCCTGCAAATATTGTCTGGAATTTATCCAGGTCACCGCCACCCTGAAAGAAGATCAACTTTGGATCCTGATTGATGATGATGGGCCCGGTATTGCTGTTGCCCAACGTGAGCGTATCTTTATCCGTGGTCAGCGCGCCGATACCCTGCAACCCGGGCAAGGGCTGGGCCTCTCCTCGGCACGGGAAATCGTCGAACAATATCAGGGCAGCATTACCATCCTCGACAGCCCGCTGGGCGGGGCCTGCATCCAGGTCTGTTTCCGCCAGGACAAGTAACCACTTAATATTGCTACAGCTACAGTGGATGCCATACAGGTTATCAGACCGTTTGCCGCAGGACGCGGCAAGTTCGAGCCCCCAGGGATGGGTTTACGGCTTGGCCGTTCCTGCGCGTCCATGCGCCCACGGCATTTATGCATCCATGCATGGCATCTGAGAACCTATATGGCATCCACTGTCCCCAGGGCGGCAAAGATTTCATGAATTGCGTAGCAGATAGAATACTCCTTCCGCTTATTTCGCTATAATCGCCCCTACAAACCCCTTAAGTATGGTGACAATATGGAGTATCAGCTTGATTTGGATTGGGACTCTTTTTTGCAGCATTATTGGCAGAAAAAGCCGGTGATCCTAAAAAATGCCATCAAGGATTTTATTGACCCCATTTCTCCTGATGAGCTGGCTGGCCTGG
>JBOFSC010000195.1:0-5105 GCA_051651345.1 Enterobacteriaceae bacterium | reverse complement strand
GTATTAGCGCGTGAGCCGCAAGTAAAAACGGGCAAACTGACAGTGCCTGATGAAAAAGCCCTTTACCCCAACAATCCCACGTTTGTGGATTATCTGCCATGGGCTGAATACTTGCCGCATAGTCAGTGTCTGCTGCTTGATGACGGCGTTTCTGTGGGGGCAGTATTTGAGATTGTGCCGGTGGGTACCGAAGGGCGGACGACGGAGCGTCTGAATGAGATCCGTGATGTGGTGGAAGACGCCCTGCAGGACAGCTTTGAAGAGCGGGACTCTTATCCATGGATTATTCAGTTTTTCTGTCAGGATGAAACCGACGTAGCTGACTATTTGGATCAGATTCGTGGTTACGTCAAACCCTGGGCACAGGGCACGGCGTTTACCAACGCCTGGCTCAGTGAGATGGAGCAGCATATGCGCGGCATTGCGATCCCTGGGGGACTGTTTATCGATAAGGCAGTCACTGGCGCCCCCTGGCGCGGCCAGCAACGTCGAACCCGAATGCTTATCTACCGCTACGTCAATCCGGCGGTGCGTGAACCCCATACGCCTGAAGAGTCCCTGAATCAGGTGTGTGAAAGAGTCTCTTCAGCACTGGCCGGTGCTGGTATTGTGACGGTTCGTCAAAATGGTGAGCAGATCCATGCCTGGTTGTTGCGTTGGTTTAATCCCGCTCCGAACTGGATAGATAAAGAGACGCTGTATCGCACAGCAGCGCATCAGGATAATGAACCTGGCGTGTTACCGGTAGAAAATGACTTCAGTGAGACGCTACTATTTTCGCCGCCTTACTCGGATGTGGAGCGTGGTATCTGGTGGTTTGACGATATCCCACATAAGGCTGTCACTATTGACCGATTGCGCCGGGCACCTGGTGTAGGCCACCTCACCGGAGAAACCCGTAAAGGGGAGAATATCAATGCGCTGATGGATCTGATGCCGGAGGGGACCGTGGTTTCGCTAACTCTGGTGGTGCAGCCCCAGGATGTGCTGGAAGAGCGTTTTAATCATCTGGCAAAGAACGCGATTGGTGAAAATACTGAATCGGAACGGGTGCGTGAAGACTCGGAAACTGCCAAGCGCTATCTGGGGGAGAAACACAAACTGTACCGGGGCAGTATGACCTTTTATTTAAAGGCCCCGACAATCAAGGCGCTGAATAACCGGCAGCGCGACCTGACGGCAGTACTGTTGAATGCCGGGCTGCAACCGGTAAAACCAGAATATGATGTTGCGCCACTCAATGGTTACCTGAGGGCGCTGCCGATGTGTTTTAACCCGATGCATGACAAAAAACACTGGTATACCAGACTCACCTTTGTTCAGCATATCGCTAACCTGCTGCCGGTGTTTGGCCGGGATACCGGCACCGGCCATCCTGGTTTTACCTTCTTTAACCGGGGTGGTGCACCGTTAACATTTGATCCGCTCAACAGCAGGGATCGCGTTAAGAACGCCCACCTGGTGTTGTTTGGCCCGACGGGTTCGGGGAAGTCTGCCACATTAAACAGCCTGTGCGCACAGTTAATGGCGATTCATCGCCCCCGGCTGTTTATTGCCGAGGCGGGTAACTCCTTTGGTCTGTTTGCTGATTACTGCGAAGAGTTGGGACTGACGGTAAACAAAGTCAGTATTAAACCTGGCTGCGGTATCTCCCTTGCTCCCTTTGCAGATGCTCACCGCCTGATTGAAATGCCTGTTGCCACAGTGAATGAAGAGGAATTGAGTGAGCGTATTGAGACTGATGACAGTAGCGATGATGAAGATGAGGAGCGAGATATCCTTGGTGAGTTGGAGATTGTGGCGCGACTGATGACCACCGGCGGGGAAGCCAAAGAAGAAGCCCGGCTGGAACGGGCAGACCGGGGTATGATGCGCGAAGCTATCCTGGTGGCAGCGCAAGCGGCCTGGGATGGTGGGCGACAAATGATCACCACTGACCTGCAGACAGTGTTATACCAGTTTGCGGCTGACGCAGCGCGTCCTGAAATACGCCGGGTTCGTGCACAGAATATGGGAGAGTCGCTGGGCGTATTTCTGCAGGGATTTCTGGGTGAGTTATTTGATCGTCCCGGAGAGAACTGGCCTGAAGCAGATGTGACGTTGATAGACTTAGGCACCCTGGCGCGGGAGGGATATGAGGCGGCACTGGCGGTGGCTTACACCTCCCTGGTGAATACCATCAACAATATTGCCGAACGAGATCAGTTTCTGGACAGGGAAATTGTCTTTGCGACCGATGAGGCGCATATGATAACCACTAACCCGCTGCTGGCCCCGTTTGTGGTCAAAATTGTGAAGATGTGGCGTAAGCTTGGTGCCTGGTTGTGGCTGGCGACACAAAACCTTGAGGATTTTCCCGATACCTCGAAGAAGATGCTCAATATGATTGAGTGGTGGTTGTGCCTGGTGATGCCGCCGGAAGAGGTGGAGGAAATAGCCCGTTTCAAGAAGCTGACAGTTGAGCAAAAAGCGATGTTGTTGTCGGCGACCAAGACTCCACGCTGTTATACCGAAGGGGTGGTATTAGCAGGGCGTATTGAGGCGCTGTTTCGGGCGGTACCGCCGAGTCTGTATCTGGCCCTTGGGATGACCGAAAAGGAGGAGAAGGCAGCACGACGTGCGATCATGCAGGTGCAGGGCGTGTCAGAACTGGCAGCAGCCAAACAGATAGCGCATCAACTAGATGTCGCTCGCGGTATCGCTAAGGCGGCAGTATGATGCGATTGAAAAAGAAAGTTCTGGATATCGTGGCTGATGATGGCAGGAGAGACGGGGTGCTGTTTGATGTTCCGCCACTGGGCAATCCGTGTATCAGTGAGACACATGCTGTTCAGTTATCGGAGTTATGTGAGCAGATTAAGGCGCGAATCCCGTCCGTCATCGCGATGACCTGTTCCCCACACCGGGTGGGGCAGCACAGTTGCCTGGCGGTGACGCTGGAGGGTGCTGGTACGTGTGTCAACCTGCTGCTAACGCTGACCGGCACGTTACGCTGGCCGACGCATCAGGACTATACTCAGGCCCCGCGCTGGTATATCAACCTGTCGGATGCGGTCGATGCAATATACTTGGTGATGCAGTTGGCTGAGCATTTGGGAGTTCAGGAGCCGAAGGTTAAATAGTTTTTCGGGAGGATATCTGTGATGTAGGTTACATTTTTGTGTGGCCTGCGCATACGATACGGTCTTTAGATGTTAACATTAAGCGTATTATTATTAAGCGTATTAACTCAGACTTGGCCTGACGGTTTTCTCGGGCAGCGCACAATTAATGAACAAGGTGTAGGTCAACGATTACTGGCGCTTAACGCTCAGATGAGAACGTTCACCGATTCTGCACGAACAAATTCAGAATGGGGGAATTTGACATCCCCCCTGATAGATGCTTTGGTTGCTGTTTATACGTCAATTGAACTCAGAGTATCATTCTTGGCACATCAGAGATGGTCAAAAATAGACCCTTTGCGTGGAATAAGGATTTTCTCATAAAGCTTTGTTGCATAGTCATCCGTCATCCCGGAAACATAGTCACAAATGACTCGCATACCTGCCTTCTGGCCGAATCTAATCTCATGCTCGTAAACTTTTTTCGTTGAGGCAGGTAAAAACCGATACGGATCGCTAGCCAGCACACCGAAAAGCTCGACAATCAACTTTTGTCCCTTGAATTCAAGCTGCTGTACATTTTCATGGTTAATCACTTTCTTCTTGACCAGGTCGAAAATTTTCGACTGTAGGTTTTTGACTGCTTCCGGAAGGACCGCTTTATATTTGAGCATATCGCATTTGAATGCTGCATCCGTTTCATTAAGCTCAACACTTGTTATCATCAGGTGAACCAGCATCCCGATGCACTTTTTTCGCTTGTAACTTTCACCAAACAGGCTAGCCGTGACAGAGTCGTATTTTTCGGAAAATGTTTCGCCGTGGCAGGCATCAAATAGGCTTTTATCTCCTTCGAAATGGTCTTCCCACATTTTTTTTGTCACCATTCCGAGAGAAATAGCGTCCTCCAAATCGTGCAGCGAATACGAAATTTCATCGGCAAGATCCATGATGCTTGTATCGAGAGCTTTATAAGAAGCTTTTTTATGATCGGATTCGGTTTTACCTTTTTTAAAGGAAGTAAAAAGCCTCCGATCCTGTTCAGTAAATGGTGAGAGAGCAAATTCTACGATATCGCTTTCTGAATCCAGGTAGCATTTTGGAGGTTTAAAATCAGATGACTTAAAGAGCCAGTTCGGCACTCCGACAACGGCTTGGTTACTGGCTTTTTTAACCATTAGTGTGTCACTACATAGAGCCGAGTAATTAACCGGATATTTCAGTACGCCTAACAGAAGGCTGCGGGTAGGATTGAGTCCGTGTTTTTCGGTATACTTATCTAGTTTCGAGAGAATGCGCAGCGTCTGGCCATTTCCTTCAAAGCCACCGTACTCCAGCATACAGTAGTTAAGAGCCACCTCACCACCGTGACCAAATGGGGGATGCCCAATATCATGTGCCAGGCATACTGCCTGCATCAGATCGTTATCTGGTAAAAATTGCTTTTCCTCTTCTTCCTTTTTATATTTGGTTTTCAGCTGAGCAAGAAGACCTGAACCGATTTGCGCGACCTCCATAGAATGAGTCAGGCGTGTGCGGTAGAAGTCACTTTCTCCCAGACCAAGAACCTGCGTTTTGGATTGCAAACGTCGGAAAGGAGACGAGTGGATCAATCGAGAAAGGTCGCGCTGAGCTTCAGATCGAATCTCCCCATCTCGACGATTATCGATGATTCGTCTCTCATCCCAGACGTTTATTTTACTCTGGGTCATATTATTCCTCATTTTTTGCTTCGTGCAGTGCGGCGTTCTAACGTAACGCTACCACCCGACTGAATTTGTGCCGGTTAAAATAAATTGAACCGAAAGATTCACCTGTATTTCAGGACACATTATTTATGGCATAGGCCCTGATGGGGCAGTCCGTACTTTGTCATTCATGATTAAGAGCCTATCTCAGGGATAGGTTCTAAGTTCGGGCGTTTTAAGTTAAACCAGCTCAAAATCAGCCAAAGCAAATCCTTTGTCAAGTTAAATTATCAAAATAACTTATTTGTTTCTG
>JBOFSC010000194.1:0-7703 GCA_051651345.1 Enterobacteriaceae bacterium | reverse complement strand
TGCTGTGGTTGTGTTGGTTGTTTTGGCGAATGATCATTTGATCATGATCACAGCACACTTTCCACTCTTTTTTCTAAAAATACGTCATTTTTTCTATCGTTATCAGTTGGTTGATCCTAAAGATCCTACGTATAAACGCTGGATATGACTCTCCCTATCATGAGGGGACCAGATCGCAAGGTGTCGATTCTCGCCAATTCCTTGTCTAACGCCAAAAAGTGCTGGTTTTGATGAACCCGTTAATTGACCACCAGTGCTGTTGAGGGTAGTGACAAAGGAGTTATTGGCGACCTGATCATCCACCACCAATAATTCAAGCTGACTGTTGAGAGGAGTCGATTGAACCGGGTGAAGATCATTGCCGGTGTTCGTACCAGAACCCTGGCCAGCATCAATACCATTGCCAGAACCATTATCGGCACCAGTATCATTACCCGGAATGGTGTTATCTGTCGAACTATTGTCATTTCCCCCCTCTCCCGGGGAGATCTGAGCCGGTAAAGTGGCAGGCTTCATAATGCCTCCAGAAGGCATTTGTGCTGGTTCACCGTCTGTTGCCTGAGGAACAGAATCAATCGTCTCCCCTGCCTGCGAAAATACTGTTCTGCCAAGTCCAATCATGCTAATAAACAATAAAATAATATAAAATTGTGTCTTCATAAACTTCCCTGAATTTATTGTCAGGCTATCTGTTATAGATTGATTCCTTCCACATATCCGGATGCCACTTGTAAACCAGCATTTCATACGTGGGTTTACCAGATGATAAGTCATGTAAACTGGAGATTGGAACACCCGTTAACATAACAAAATGGAATATAAAATATTTTTTTATTCTTGTTATTATTTTATTGTTCTATTTCAAATCATTGAAACAATAACAAAGCGATTGTGTTTGGAATTTCATCCAAAAAAAATCATCTTAAGGTCCTGTAGGGGTCGTTGACAGGTGGGATAGGTTCACCCACTCTCGGGTTGCCTTAACGAATATGACTCCCAGCGTAGTATCACAGCTTCAGGGGTGTGTGATTAATTAGCGAGCCTGATACTCTGATATTTGAAGTTATGACGGGAGAATAACGCCAGAATCCCTGTTAAATGTACGGGCATAAGACTTGCTGGTGAATGGGTAATATTTTAGTAATATTAAGTGGTTATTCTGATTTTGACGAGTTCCTGAGCTGCCATTTTTGCTGGTCTCAGTCATTGCCCTCATCTCAAGGTTGAGACGTCACTATACCGTGAAGATTTCGTTCACAACGTCATGCTGTAACTACAGATTTAAGTGTGTACAGTGTTAAGACGGCATACCCAATACCGTACGTAGCCGTATGCCGATTAGACTTCCCCCCCCCAGCGCGGCCAACATCCACAGCCAACCATGCAAGCTACCGGAAGACACCTATGCTTCGCAGGGGAGGGAGTCCCGAGCAAACCTTGTCCAGGTTACGCAGGGCAATAAATTTGATCTATTTTTCTAATTTCCCACACTATCTCGCAGATCAGCAAATAGCGTATTGACTTCCATACCCGCATCACGTTAAATATTTCGTTAATAAAACCACCCTATTAATGTGCTCTCAGTTTGCTGTCGTGTGCACCTGATAGAATAAAAAAGTAGCCTCTGTATTATTATTAATAATAAGCAGAGTAATAATTTTATTTTTGACAGGAACCCAGTGGAATGAGATTATCAAATCATCTTCTGTTATTTATTTCCCTGCTAACTACTTTTTCTGCTTTGGCCTCTGATTCGCCCTCGACTACGCTAAAAATAACCGGTCGCATTATGCCGACGGCCTGCGCGATTACTCTGGATAATGAGGGCGTAGTGCGTTTTGGCAAACAGGTCACCCGCACCCTTTCTGCCAATGAAATAAATCCATTAGGCAGCAAAGAAATTCGTCTGCATATTAAATGCGGAGCGCCAACTTTAGTCGCCTGGACCGCGATGGATGAGCAGCATAATTCCATCACCTCAGTTGCCCCAGCCGGACAAACGAGCGATAGCCGTCAACAGAGTAGCGAAACACAATATGGCCTGGGCACCACAACGCAGGGGGTTAATCTCGGCTCTTATCAATTAACCACTCAGGCCAGCCGGGTAACGGCCAATATTGGCAATCTTAGCGTGCTGGCAAAAAGTGATCAGGAGAGCGGTGATTGGACGCTGGTGGCGGATAACAGCACGATTACGATTGATAGTCAGGGAAATAAAATGATCACCCTCGGTAAAGCCAGCAGCCGCCAGCCGGTGGCCTATAGCGAAGCTATTTTTCCCCTGACCGTCACCGCAGCCCTACAGGCAGGGCGGGCACTGAATCTGACCGATGAGGCCACGCTGGATGGGGCCACAACCATCTGTTTGATCTATCTGTAAACAATAAACAGGGATGCAGTTATTTAATCCCGTAATGAAAATCTGCAATTTCGATAAATAAAGAAATGCAGCGCGATATTATTAATAAGGAAATCATATTATGGCATTTAAAAAAACAGTATTGGCATTGGGGTTGATGGCAGTGGCGTCGGGGGTGGGGGCCACTAATCAGCCATCAACGACTTTAAAGGTACAAGGTAAATTGGTTCCATCAGCTTGTAAAGTTTCATTAGAGAATGGTGGAGTAGTAACATTTGAATCGAGAGTAATTTCAGAGTTATCTCCGACGGGAACTAACTATATCGGCTCAAAAACCATCAAGTTACAGATTGATTGTTAAATGCCAAAGAAAGTTGCAATTTTTGCGAATGATGAGCAAAAAGACTCAATGGTAGGGTTGGAGATAAAGCATACCCAGACGGGGAATAGTATACCAGTTGCTTATGCAGAGGGTTTTAGTTTTGGGTTAGGTTTCAGTGCTGGTGGGGCAAAATTAGGTGCTTATAACATTACGTTAGGATATGGAGTAAAAACAGATTCAAACGAAAAACTATACTGGATGGCTAAAGATAAAGGCAGTGATAAATGGGGGCATGGTTATGGAAGTCTCTTATCAAATGGCTCTGGAAAGGGGCATGATAGAGTTCTCTATACTTTAGGTTTGGGGTCGGGATGGGAACCATTCCCTGTGAGTACAGCAACGATTCCATTAATAATTGATGCAGCATTACAACCAACCAATAAGTTGAATTTAACTGATGAAACACTTCTGGATGGTCAGGCAACTATTAGTCTGCAGTATTTATAATATTTAAATTAAGTCAAAACCAAGAGATTATTACCTCTTGGTTATTCAGTCTAAGGTGAAGTTATGCCCTACCGCCATATACACACTCTGCTACTCTCTTTATCGCTCTTTCTCCCCCAGGTTGTCAGTGCCACCGGTATGCAACCAGAAACCTCCTTGCTGCTTATCCGCGAAGCGGAGCAGGGTGGCAGTATGAAGGTACAAAATACCGACACCGTCCCCTCGCTGCTCTACACCCAGATCGTCGATCTGGAAGATGAACAATCCGGTATCCAGTTGTTGGTGACTCAGCCGGTGGTACGGGTGGAGCCGGGGCAGACTCAGCAGGTGCGTTTTATTCTAAAAACCGCGCAGCCCTTAACCACCGAACATATGATGCGGGTCACTTTTGAAGGTATTCCGCCGAAAATCCCCGGTCAGCACCGTATAGGTATGACCATTCGCCACGATATTCCGGTACTGATTCACCCCAAAGGTCTGCCGGAGATGGCCGATCCCTGGAAGGAGTTACAGTGGAGCCTGCAGGGGGATAGTGTACAGGTAAACAATCCCAGCCCTTATGTGGTCCGTCTGGCGCAACAGGTGGTGCTCCTGCCCTCACAGGCGACAGCCGATCTCAGCAAAACCTATATCCCGCCCAACCAGACACTCAAGGCCAAAGTCAGTAAAACGGTTGCGGGCGATAACCAGATCAAAATCGTCCCCGCCAGCCGCTATGGGGTGCAGGTGGAGAGCTATACTGCGCCGCTGCACTAGCCCCTCCCCCTTTTCAAGCATAGGTATCTCCACGGAGGGGAATTTATGAGCCTCTCCCTCCATCCCAAAGATGTTTAGATAGCTATGGTTTTGGGGCCAGGAGTGACGAGGTGCGTATCAAGGTCCAGAATGTTACATTCTATCACTTCTTTTCTGGAATCCGGCTCTGAATAATGGCACCTCGATAGCTACACCCTTGTCTTACAGTGGTAAACTATCTGTTAACAACCAGTCTTGCAAAAGACAGTGAACTGTTTATGCAGCAACTGTTACAACAAATGTCAGAAATCGGGGAGAGTCCTATGACAAACAGAATGTTAACCATTGCAGAGAGACTGGAACTGAAAGGCCTGGAAAAAGGCAGAGAAGAAGGCCGCAGGGAGAATCTGCATAAAATGGTCCGCCAGATGCTGATCCGGGGAATGACTCTGCAGGCAGTGATGGATGTGACAGATCTCTCTGAGAGTGAAATAAAACAAATCATCCACTGATCCAAAGCCTGTAATGGCTGTCAACTTTATCTGTGCCTGCTAACTCAGCGGTCACGCTGCCGTCACTGGCACAGTTTACCGATATATAAATGGGCCCCGACCCTTGAAATCCTCCTCCCCGCCCCCACCTGTGTTGCATATCCTAATATCGTGGAGACCGAGGTAAAACATGAGTATGAAAGGCCAGGAGACCCGTGGGTTCCAGTCAGAAGTTAAGCAACTGCTACACCTGATGATCCACTCTCTCTACTCCAATAAAGAGATTTTTCTGCGTGAGTTGATTTCGAATGCATCGGATGCCGCAGATAAGTTACGTTTTCGCGCCCTTTCCAAACCTGAACTGTATGAAGGTGATGGCGAGTTGCGTGTCAGAATCTCTTTCGATAAAGAGAAGCGTACGATTACTGTCAGCGATAACGGGATCGGAATGAGTCGCGATGAGGTGATCGACCATCTGGGGACTATCGCGAAATCAGGCACCAAAGCTTTTCTGGAATCTATTGGTTCCGATCAGGTGAAAGACAGCCAGTTAATCGGCCAGTTTGGCGTGGGTTTCTACTCAGCGTTTATTGTGGCAGATAAAGTGACCGTGCGTACCCGTAGTGCAGGCGCGGCAGCAGATGAAGGGGTGTTCTGGGAGTCGAGCGGTGAAGGTGAGTATACCGTCGCCGATATCAACAAAGAAGATCGCGGTACGGAGATCACCCTGCACCTGCGTGAAGGGGAAGATGAATTCCTCGATGAGTGGCGTGTACGCAACATCATCAGCAAATATTCAGACCATATTGCACTGCCGGTGGAAGTTCAGAACACCGTAGAGGATGAAGAGAAGAAAACCACAGAAGTACAGTGGGAGAAGATCAACAAGGCTCAGGCATTGTGGACGCGTGGCAAAAACGAGATCAGCGATGAGGAGTATAAGGAGTTTTACAAGCATATCTCCCACGACTTCAGCGATCCTATTGCGTGGAGCCATAATCGCGTTGAGGGTAAGCAGGAGTATACCAGCCTGCTCTATATTCCTTCCCGCGCCCCCTGGGATATGTGGAACCGCGATCACAAGCATGGCCTGAAGCTCTATGTACAGCGTGTCTTTATTATGGATGACGCTGAACAGTTTATGCCCACCTATCTGCGTTTTGTGCGTGGTGTTATCGATTCCAGCGATCTGCCTCTCAATATCTCCCGTGAGATCCTGCAGGACAACCGTATCACGCAGAATCTGCGTAACGCCTGTACCAAACGTGTGCTGCAGATGCTGGAGAAGCTGGCGGAAGACGATAAAGAGAAATATCAGCAGTTTTGGCAGGAGTTTGGTCTGGCGCTTAAAGAGGGCCCGGCAGAGGATCATGCCAACAAGGAAACTATCGCTAAACTGCTGCGTTTTGCTTCCACCCATACGGAGAGCAGCGCCCAGGAAGTCTCCCTGGCAGACTATATCAGCCGGATGGTTGAAGGTCAGGAGAAGATCTATTACATCACTGCCGATAGCTATGCGGCGGCCAAAAACAGCCCCCACCTGGAGTTGTTGCGTAAGAAGGGCATCGAAGTCCTGTTGCTCTCAGATCGTATCGATGAGTGGATGATGAGCTATCTGACTGAGTTTGATGGTAAATCATTCCAGTCGGTCAGCAAGGCGGATGAATCACTGGATAAGCTGGCAGATGACAAGAGCGAAGCCGAGCAGCAGGAAGCCGATAAGGCATTGCAACCGCTGGTGGAGCGTGTGAAAGCCTATCTGGGTGAGCGGGTGAAAGATGTGCGTCTGACCCATCGCCTGACCAGCACACCGGCCATGGTGATTACCGACAGCGACGATATGAGTACGCAGATGGCTAAGCTGTTTGCCGCTGCCGGACAGAAAGCGCCGGAGGTTAAGTATATTTTTGAACTTAACCCTGAGCATCCGCTGGTGAAAAAAGTGTCTGATGAGTCTGAAGAGACGCGGTTCAATGATTGGGTGGAACTGTTGTTGGATCAGGCGCTACTGGCAGAACGCGGTACCCTGGAGGACCCAAACCAGTTTATCCGCAGAATGAACCAACTGCTGAGCCAGTAACCTTTACACCTTCGATTTATACCCAAAGTATTTCGAGTTGCAGGTAGGCGGCAAGCAGATTCAGGCGATGAGCATACATCAGTATGTGATTCGGCTGAATCTGCGTAGCCAACGCCCCTGCAACTTGAAAGACGAAGGGTGTAGAAGTGATACGCCGAAGCCCTGAAAAATGATGGGCTTCGGTTTTTTTTATTGCAGAACGCTTCGCAATCATGTTCTGTCTGCATATGAAAAAATCCTGTTTTCCTTTTTAGTATGGGCTTTAAGTTAGAAATAGGCTTGAACCTATATAGAGCTTGACCTATACTGTAAGGGCAAAACATGTGGATTGTAGAATCAACAGATACGTTTGATATGTGGTGGGAGGAGGTGACCCATGGCAAAGACTCTTGAACAAATGCTGGCGGCGGAAAAAGCAGAAGTGGTCGCCAAAGCACAAGCGAAAGCGGCTGAAATGCTGCTTAATATTCACCTGGCTGAGCTACGCGAACGCGTCGCTAAAACGCAAAATGAGATGGCTCAGGCGCTGGGTGTCAAGCAGCCGACGGTGGCGGAGATGGAGAAGCGAGGACGGGATTTAAGACTCTCCTCACTAAAACGCTATGTCGAAGCCGCAGGCGGTAAGCTGCGTCTGGATATTGAGCTGCCTGATGGCAGCCACTATGGATTTGCCCTTTAAGGGAATCGCAGCCCGCTTGAGACCCTTGCGCCAGCATGGTATGGTGGCTCGTTTTTCATATTAATGACAGGAGTTAGGCAATGCGTCTTATTTTGCTCGGTGCACCAGGTGCAGGCAAGGGCACCCAGGCCCAGTTCATTATGAACCAATATGGCATTCCGCAGATTTCCACCGGTGATATGCTGCGCGCAGCGGTCAAGGCCGGCACTGAGTTAGGCAAAAAAGCTAAAACCATTATGGATGCCGGGCAACTGGTGCCTGATGATTTGGTTATTGCGCTGGTTAAAGAGCGTATTGCCGAGGCGGATTGTCACAATGGTTTTCTGCTGGATGGCTTTCCCAGGACGATTCCCCAGGCGGATGCCATGAAAGAGGCCGGTATTAATGTGGATTATGTGATCGAATTCGCAGTGCCCGATGAGCTGATCGTAGAGCGGATCACCGGCCGTCGCGTACATCCGGGTTCCGGGCGCGTATACCATATTCACTTTAATCCGCCGAAAACAGAGGGCAGGGATGATGAGACTGGC
>JBOFSC010000193.1:0-1009 GCA_051651345.1 Enterobacteriaceae bacterium | reverse complement strand
CGCGACAGAGTATATTAGATTTTCGTGTATCAAATAGTCGAACAGCGGATGTTTTACAGAGTTGAAATGAGGATATGGCGTATTAACCACCCCGGCCCTGACGGGCCACCCCTCCACGGAGGGAAATTTAGGAGCCCCTCCCCCATCACAAAGATGTGTAGATACCTATGCTGGCAGGGGAGGGAACTACGAATATTTAAAATAGAGAGAGAACACTATGTTTGGTAAAGGCGGTTTAGGGAATCTGATGAAGCAGGCGCAGCAGATGCAGGACAAGATGCAGAAGCTGCAGGAAGAGATTGCCAAAATGGAGGTGACTGGGGAATCTGGCGCCGGTCTGGTCAAGGTCACTATCAATGGTGCCCATAACTGCCGTCGCGTGGAGATCGATCCTTCGTTGCTGGAAGATGATAAAGAGATGCTGGAAGATTTAGTGGCTGCCGCATTTAACGATGCTGCGCGCCGCGTGGAAGAGGCCCAGAAAGAGAAAATGGGTTCCATCTCTGGCGGTATGCAACTTCCCCCCGGATTTAAGATGCCCTTCTGATGCAAATCAGTCCACTCCTTGAATCCCTGATGGAAGCCCTGCGTATCCTGCCAGGGGTAGGGCCAAAATCAGCCCAGCGCATGGCTTTTCACCTGTTGCAACGCAATCGCAGCGGTGGGATGCAACTGGCTCAGGCATTAACCCGTGCCATGTCGGAGATCGGCCACTGTCGCGACTGCCGCACCTTTACCGAACAGGAAGTGTGCGGCATCTGCGCCAATCCGCGCCGTCAGCATAATCGGCAGATCTGTGTGGTGGAAAGCCCGGCGGATATTCACGCCATCGAGCAAACCGGCCAGTTCGCCGGACGCTATTTTACCCTGATGGGACATCTGTCGCCGCTGGATGGTATCGGCCCAGCGGATATCGGCCTCGATCTGCTGGAGCAGCGTCTGGCTACGGAGCAGATCAGCGAGTTGATCCTCGCCACCAATCCCACCGTGGAGGGGGAAGCCACAGCCA
>JBOFSC010000192.1:0-1552 GCA_051651345.1 Enterobacteriaceae bacterium | reverse complement strand
AACAGAGCGGATTTTACATCGATGGTGTGCGCCAGAAAGAGCGTTTAGCTAACGAAGAGATGATAGATCAACTGGAAGCTAAAATCCGTGCCAGAGCCGCGATGCTGGATCAGACCAACCGTATCGACCACAAAACGGTAAGTGATACTGATTGCTGATCCGGGCTAAAAGCCCCTATCATCGCTGTTATTTTGCTAAATAAATTAGGGAAATGCTGTGTCGAAAAAAATTCAGTCTGTACGCGGAATGAACGACTATCTGCCGCAGGATACAGAGGTATGGCTGCGCATTGAGGCTATCTTAAGGCGTGTCGTGCAATCTTACGGATACAGTGAGATCAGAACACCTATTCTGGAACACACCGCACTGTTTAAGCGGGCTATTGGCGAAGTGACCGATGTGGTGGAAAAGGAGATGTACACTTTTAATGATCGCGAGCGTGAAGGTGAAGAGGTCGTTTCCCTGACCCTGAGGCCAGAAAATACAGCCGGTTGCGTGCGTGCGGGTATCGAACGGGGCCTGTTCTATAATCAGGAACAGCGCCTGTGGTATTGTGGGCCAATGTTCCGCCACGAGCGTCCTCAGAAAGGGCGCTATCGCCAGTTTCACCAGTTTGGTGCTGAAGCCTTTGGTTTAGCCGGACCGGATGTGGATGCCGAATTGATCCTGCTGTTAGCACGCTGGTGGCGGGAGTTAGGTATTGCCGATTATATTACTCTGGAGCTGAACAGCATCGGCTCTCTGCAGGCGCGGGCGGACTACCGTCAGGCGCTGGTAGCATTTTTGCAACAGCATGAAGAGTTGCTCGATGAGGATTGCCGCCGCAGATTACATACCAATCCGTTGCGCATCCTGGACAGCAAAAATCAAAGTGTGCAGAAGCTGCTCGATAATGCGCCTTGCCTCACCGATTATCTCGATCAGGAGTCCAGAGAGCATTTCGCCGGTCTGTGCGCTCTGCTGGATCAGGCTGGGATCGCTTATCGGATTAATCCGCGTTTGGTACGCGGCCTGGATTACTACAACCGCACCGTTTTCGAATGGGTGACCACCCATCTGGGCGCCCAGGGCACCGTGTGTGCCGGTGGTCGCTATGATGGACTGGTTGAACAGTTGGGCGGCCATCCGACTCCGGCGGTAGGGTTTGCCATGGGTCTGGAGCGTCTGGTGCTGTTAGTACAGGAACTCAACCCACAATTAACGGATCACCGGCCAATTGATGCCTATCTAATCTCCTCGGGGGAAGGGACATCGGTGGCGGCCATGCGTCTGGCAGAGTTGCTGCGCGGTCAGTTACCGCAACTGCGCCTGATGGTGCATCACGGTGGCGGTAGTTTCAAGAAACAGTTTGCCCGGGCAGACAAATGGGGCGCCAGGGTCGCTCTGGTTCTGGGTGAAGATGAGGTTAACGCAGGTCAGGTCGTGTTTAAAAACCTGCAGAGCGGTGAACAACAGAGCATGGCGCAAAGTGCGGCAGCTGATTATCTTTCAACATTCATTAGGTAAGGAGAAGGCATCGTGGAAATCTACACCTCAGATGAAGAACAGAGTG
>JBOFSC010000191.1:0-4895 GCA_051651345.1 Enterobacteriaceae bacterium | reverse complement strand
CAACCAGTAGTTTGGCCAGCGGCTGCCTACACCGATATTGTTGACCACCAAGGCGATCACCACCAGTGAAGCGGAACCGAGTAACACCGGGGTGAGCAGAAAATGATAATCTGTGATGCCAGACATCATAATCAGTATGGGGTTGGCTCCGGCAGGCGCATGAACGACACGAAAGAGTTGCATGGCTGCAATGGCTAATCCAACCGCCAGGGCGATAAACACAGAATGATTGCCCACCAGATTGATCATCAACAGAGCGATCAGTGCCGATATAAAATGTCCGCCGATAACATTTCTGGGTTGAGACAAAGGCGCTTTAGGTACTGCAAAAAGCAATACGCAGGTTGCCCCCAAAGGCGCCATAATCACGGGTAGTCCTGACCAGTTTGTCAATGCTGACAAGACTAAAATGCCACTGCTGCCGCCGATAAAACCTTTGGCTATAGCCTCTAAACCAGGCTTAGAGGCCAGGGGCTCCCCCCCACTAAATTTTCTAAACATAATGTCTCCCGATTGTTGTGACGTTACTTTTTGGCTAATTATTTGCCTGTTATTGAGTTCACTGCAGATCACACCAAGGTACACTAACGAGTATACTTATCACTATAAAAGTAAACTATAAAGATCAATTTAAGGCCATAGTTACCCTTTGTGATATAATTAGTATCGTAATCCATATAAAGGCATAAGGCATTGATATGAAAACAGATATTAGCGACAGCATTCTTAATGCTGCAGAAGAACTGTTCAATAAGTTCGGATATGACGCCATCAGCCTGGATGTGGTTGCTGAAAAAGCGAATGTTGCCAAAAGGACGCTATATAAATATTTCGGCTGTAAAAACAGTCTGGTGTGTGAAGTTCTGCGGCGCAGAGACAAGTACTTTCAAACATCACTACTGGGCATCATCTCGATTTTCACAACGCCCCAGGAGAAGGTGAACGCCATTATTGCCTGGCATATCAAATGGTTTTGCAGTGAAAACTATCATGGCTGTATGTTTATTCGCGCGCAAATTGAGTATGGCGACAGTGATGAGGCGATACTGTCCATTGTAAGGCAGCATAAGGAGTGGATTGAGGAGCTGATCCGTAGCAGTGCAGGTATAAGCGCATCTCACCATGAAGTATCACGGATGATCATGGTGATGTTGGAAGGAATGATTACATACAGTATGCTGTTTAAGTGTCACCCTGATTCATTTTTATTAGAGAAAAAAACGATAAATCAATTAATTGAAGCCACTGTTGCCTAAGCCAGTATAGACGGAAACCAGGAGAAGTGATGTCAAAACTGATTTATTATGTTGCCGGAAGCCTTGATGGCTATATTGCGACCACAGACCACCAACTGGATTGGCTGGAGCAATTTGATTTAGGAGAGGATGCCACGCCATATGAGGCATTTTATCAAAATATCGGCGCGGTGATCATGGGAGGCAAGACATATCGCTGGATCATGGACAACACAGCGGGCAACTGGCCTTATCCGACTGCTCCCGCCTTTATCCACACTCTCACTGAACACGATATCCCCGAAGGCCTGGAGATTTATTTCCGGCAAGATTCACCCACAGAGATTGCTACTGAAGCCAGAAAAGTGGCCCAAGGCAAAGATATTTGGCTGGTGGGCGGAGGGGAAACCGCGACCCGTTTTGCCCTGGCAGGAGAGTTACAGCAGCTATGGTTAACCACGATACCTGTCATCCTCGGTTCTGGTATTAAACTCTTTCCTGCGGGCCCGACATTCACACTGATACCAAGACAACAACGCTTTTTACGCAGCGGTGCCAGTGAGTGCCTGTTTGATATCAGGGTAGAGGAGAATATTACTCCACCAGCGCTGCCGCCATCGGCATGACACCAAAACGCTTACCCAGCGCAATAAGCTGCTCTGTGGAAATGGTCTGCCGTTTGCCTCCCATCGACAGTACCTTGACCGTGATCTGTGCTGATTTCTCTGCCGTGTCGATCAGACCAAAAGCTTCATCCAGCGTCGGGCCTGTGCCAAAGATGCCATGAAACGGCCACAGTACCAGCTTATGTTGGCGCATCTGCTCTGCGGTCTGCTCGCCAATATCATCCGTGCCCGGCACCCTCCAGGGAACAATGCCGATCCCCTCGGGAAACACCACCAGACATTCGGTACTGCCTTCCCAGAGCAGACGGGTAAAGCTCGCGTTGTCCAGCGCCTGGGTATAGCTTAAAGCGATCAAATTGGTGGCATGGCAGTGCATAATCACCCGATCCTCCCCGCCACTGATCATGCTTCTTATAGCATGTGACTGAAGATGTGCTGGCAGCTCTGAGGTGGGTAAACCGCCGTTGCGCAGGCCCCAGTAAATCCTGTAACCGTCGCCCTGTTCATTGAGTTGCAGCAACAACAGATTGTCTGCCGGGTCCAGCTCAACGTTGCGAAAAAATTTGCCGGAACCCGTCACCAGAAACCAGCAATGGGCCAGTTCCGCCACCGGTTGGCTCAGTGGCACGAAGCGGGGTTGCGGATCGAAATCCGCCCGCCAGGGTGCGATCTCCTCCTCCAGCAAACGTAAACTGATATTACCGCCATTGCGTTCATTCCAGCCTTTGCGCCACATATCACTGGTCGCTTTAACCATATCGCGAATAAACCAGGACGAAAGAATCTGTTGTTGCATCATCGTGTGCTCCTTAACGTTGGCTGAGGATCTGTTGTTCATAGTGGCGCACCTGCTCCAGCCAACGGGCATCGGGCGGGACATCCTGCTGCAGACAGTAGTACTCCCAGACTGCTTGCCAGGGCAGAGATTTTTGCTCCTCCAGCAGGGCCAGGCGAGCGGTGTAATCCCCCTGCAGCTCCAGTTGGCGTAGCTGTTCAGTGGGCTCCAGTAAAGCACGCAGCAGCGCTTTTTTCATATTGCGGGTACCGATAACCCAGGCCGCGATACGGTTAATAGAGGCATCGAAGAAATCCAGGCCGATATGCACGCGATCCCACAACTGATGACGTACGATCTCTGTGGCGATAGCCTGGGTTTCATCATCCAGCAGAACCACATGGTCGCTGTCCCAACGCACAGGACGGCTGACATGCAATAACAGACGGGGCACATAGAGTAAGACACTGGAAATCTTATCGGAGATCATCTCTGTGGGATGGAAATGACCGGCATCAAGGCAAAGCGCCACCTGACGACGTATGGCATAGCCCAGGTAAAATTCACTCGAACCGACGTTGTAACTCTCGGTACCGATACCAAACAGTTTGCTTTCCACCGCATCGATATGGTGACGGGGGTTCAGTGGCTCGGCCAGCACCTCATCCAGCGCTTCCAACAAGCGGCGACGCGGCGCCAGGCGATCCACCGGCAGATCTTTCATCCCATCCGGGATCCAGATATTCATCACCGATGGGCTGCCAAGCTGCTCACCAAAGTAAGCAGAGATACGTCGGCTGGCCTGACAGTGCTCTACCCAGAAACGGCGGATCGGCTCATTGTGATGCGACAGAGTAAAACCGTCTGCACTCAATGGGTGGGAGAAACAACTGGGATTAAAGTCCAGGCCAATTTGCTTCTCCCTGGCCCACTCAACCCAATTGTGGAAGTGGTGAGGTTCGATCTCATTGCGCGGCACGGGTGTAACCGATTCCAGATAGATGGCGTGCAGATTAACCCGCTTTGGGCCTGGGATCAGCGCCAGTGCCTGCTGCAGATCTGCGCGCAGCTCCGTGGCCGTGCGCGCCTTGCCCGGATAGTTGCCCGTCGCCTGAATGCCGCCGGTAAGGGCGCCCCCCGCCTGCTCAAAACCGGCAACATCATCACCCTGCCAGCAGTGCATGGAGATGGGCAGATGCGCCATCTGTTGCAATGCTGCGCTGGCATCCACACCCAAAGCCGCAAAGCGCGCCTTTGCCAGTTGCCAGACCTGTTCAATGGAGGTTGTCATAAGCAAAATTCCTTAGCATGTGTACTCAGTGACTGAAAGGGTTCCCAATGGCGGATAATCTCACTCTCCTGCTCCGGAGTGAATCTGTGCAGGCTAAAGTTATCCGCAACGGTGGCCCGAAATCTATTGATATCGGCTACCTCCCCCAGGGCGATCAGTTGGCAGCCGATATTGCCCAGAGTTGAAGCTTCCACCGGACCAGCAGTGACAGGCAGGCCGCAGGCATCAGCACAGAGCTGGTTGAGCAGAGGATTCTGGCTGCCCCCACCGACAATATGCAGTTGACTGATCTCTCGCCCGCGCAATGCCGCCAGTTCGCCTGCCACCTGGCGGTAAAGCAGCGCCAAACTGTCGAAGATACAGCGGCTGAGCTGCGCCGCAGTTTGTGGAATAGCCACCCCACGCTCACGGCAATCCTGCTCTATTTCCTGGCACATATGTGGCGGATTGATAAAGCGGGGGTGGTTTGGATGGATCAGAAAGCGGCCCGTAGGTTGCTGTTGACTCTGAGTGATCAATTGCGGCAAATCCTCCAGCGCCAGCTCCTGCATCACACGTTGTAACAGCCATAATCCCATAATATTTTTCAATACCCGATAGCGCCCTTCTGCGCCGCCTTCGTTAGTAATATTGGCGGCCAGTGCCGCCTGATTGAGCAGGGGCGTCTCACTTTCAAAGCCCATCAGAGACCAGGTGCCGGAGCTCAAATAAGCGGCATCGCTGTCCGCCAGGGGCGTGGCGACGATAGCGCTGGCCGTATCATGGGTGGCAACGGCGATAACCGGTACGGCATGACCACCTGCTGTACGCCAGTGACCGACCGTATTGCCCGGCGCCGTTGGGGCAGCAAACCAGTGAGCAGGCACCCCCGCCCACTCCAGCAGTGCGGGCTCCCAGTCACCGCTGTGAATATTGAGCAGCTGGCTGGTACTGGCATTGGTGTACTCCTGGTTGAGCGCACCGGTGAG
>JBOFSC010000190.1:0-6173 GCA_051651345.1 Enterobacteriaceae bacterium | reverse complement strand
GGTATAGGAAGGACGATCATACTGATACATGGAGACTTCGGCTTTGGCCGCTTTTACTGCAGGCAGAGCGCGGATTTCATCCAGGGCACCTTCCCAGGTCTCGCCCCAGGTCAGACGACGGTCGATGGAGATAGCGCAGCTATCCGCAACGGCACAGCGGCTTGGGGAGGTAAAGAAGATTTCAGATACGGTCAGGGTACCCTTGCCCAGGAACTCATCATAACCGAGCTTCTGTGACAGGCCCTGCAGGTCATTCAGGATCGGACCCATTTTGAAGATAGCGTTATCACCGCGCTCTGGCGCAGAACCGTGACAGCTCACACCCTGCACATCGACACGGATCTCCATACGACCACGCTGACCACGATAGATCTGGCAATCTGTCGGCTCAGTACTGATCACGAACTCAGGACGAATTTTGCTCTGCTCAATGATGTACTGCCAGCACAGACCATCACAGTCCTCTTCCTGGACAGTACCGGTCACCAGCAGCGTGTATTGATCTTCCAGTCCCAGATCTTTGATGATCTTGCCGGCATAAACCATGGAAGCCATACCGCCTTCCTGGTCAGAAGCACCACGACCACCGATGATCTCATCATCTTCCATGCCTTTGTATGGGTCGAAAGTCCAGTTTTTCATATTACCCACACCAACGGTATCGATATGAGCGTCCATGGCGATCAGATGCGGACCATGGCCAATATAACCCAGCACGTTACCCATTGGGTCGATCTCTACTTTATCGAAACCCACTTTTTCCATCTCTTCCTTGATGCGCAGCACTACCAGTTTCTCATCACAGCTCTCGCTGGGAATCGCAATCATGTCACGCAAAAACTTAGTCATATCAGCCTTGTACTGATAAGCCTTCTCTAAAATCATCTCGAAGGGGATCTTCTTGGCCATCTGTTATTTCTCCTGATTCATTATCATTTTCTACCCGTCGTCTTTCAAGTTGCAGCGTTGTTGGCTGCGCCGATTCAGTCGAATCACATACTGATGTCTGCTCATCGCCTGAATCTGCTTGCCGCCTAACTGCAACTCGAAATACTTTGGGTATATTAGTTGTCGTAGCAGGGGTTTTTGCCTTCCCAGACAACTTCACGGTAGTGCGTGACATCAGTGTCACCTTCAGTGCTGAATAACAGCACCACAGAGTTCTCATCCAGCTTCAGTTTTTTGCGCAACTCTGCACGTTGAGGATGGTAGTGCACCGCACCCAGAATACCGGTCCCCACAGCACCTGACTCACCGGAGATCACCCGGGGATCATTTTGCAGCGGATTGCCGAGGATGCGCATACCCAGCGCCGCTACCGTATCCTCACAGGAGATATACTGTTTGGTACAGTTACGCAGCAGAGGCCAGCCCAGTGGGTTGGTTTCACCACAGGCCAGACCCGCCATAATGGTGGGCATATCACCAGACACATTGACCAACTCACCCTTGACACCTGAGCGGTAAACACAGTTCGCCAGTTCCGGCTCCATCACCACGGAGTGCAGGTTATTGGCACCATACACATCCACCAGATAGCCCATGACACCTGCTGCCATGGCACCCACACCCGCCTGCAGGAATACGTGGGTCGGCTTGACCTTCAGCGCTTCCATCTGCTCAACGGCTTCATCTGCCATGGTGGAGTAACCCTGCATAATCCAGGTAGGGATCTTGGTATAGCCTTCCCAGGCCGTATCCTGAACCACCACCCAGCCACGCTGCTTGGCAGTCTCTTCCGTGAGGCGCACTGTGTCGTCATAGTTCATATCGGTGACGATACACTCAGCACCCAGATTGGTGATATGGTCGACCCGCTCTTGTGCGGAGCCTTTCGGCATATAGATAACGGCATTCTGACCCAGCTGTTGAGCAGCCCAGGCCACGCCACGACCATGGTTACCATCAGTGGTGCTGGCAAAGGTCATCTTCTCTTTGATAGCACTTTTGAAGGTGTCGAAGGTCGCGTTTTCAATATTGATATTGTACTTTTCACACAGCAGATGGGCGATAGCATAAGCGCCACCCAACATTTTGAATGCATTCAAACCAAAACGTTTGGATTCATCCTTCAGCAGAATTTTCTTCACACCAAACTCTTGCGCCAGTGCCTGAAGATCGCACAGCGGGGTGGGTTGATAACCATTCAGTTTGGAGTGGAAAGAGCGCGCTTTTTTGGCCTCTGCACGTGTGAACAGCGGTGACTTTTCGCCAGTGTAAAACTGGTTATCAGCGATATCCACCTTGAGAGAGAAATGAGACATAATTGACCTCGTATCAAGACAGAGCACCATCCAGCATGCTCTGGTAGTCATAACTATGGATTTTTGAGCAACGCCGGTACTGTTGTTACAGCACCGGCGGAGTGTTCCTTACTTCACACGCTTAGTGGCATCTTTCAGCAGCTGCTCCAGCACCATACCGGGCTTGGAGTATTTGCGGGCCATGATCATGGCGGCAATGATATACGGCTTCCAACTGGCTTCTTTATAAGTGGCGATACGGTACTTCTCGAATACGCCGTCAGTCACTTCACCCTCTTTACAGGAGACGCCGGTGATATCTGCAGGCAGACAGTGCATGTAGAGTGCGTTGCCGTTTTTGGTCAGCTTCATCATCTCTTCGGTGCAATGCCAATTTTTGTGGTTGGCGTTCTGTGCCAGACACTGTTGCTCCAGTGCAGTCAGGCCAGCGTGGTCGTTAGCACGCAGCAGATCGGTACGCTTCTCCATCACTTTGTAAGGAGCCCAGGACTTGGGATAGACGATATCCGCATCTTTAAAGGCTTCTTCCATGGTGGCAACGTGGTTAAAGCTACCGCCAGAGGCTTCAGCATTTTTACGTGCTACGTCAACAACATCAGGGATCAGGTCGTAACCTTCCGGATGGGCCAGGGTGACGTTCATACCGAAACGGGTCATCAGACCGATGATGCCCTGCGGTACTGACAGCGGCTTACCATAGCTCGGAGAGTAGGCCCAGGTCATGGCGATCTTCTTGCCCTTCAGGCTCTCAAGGCTACCGAAGTGCTCTTTGAGCCATGCCAGGTCGGCCATGGACTGAGTCGGGTGGTCGATATCACACTGCAGGTTGATCAGCGCAGGACGCTGTGGCAGAACACCTTTCTCAAAACCTTCGTCCAAAGCTTCACCCACTTCACGCATATAGGCGTTACCGGCACCGAGGAACATATCATCACGGATACCGATAGCTTCAGCGCAGAAGGAGATCATGTTAGCAGTTTCACGAACGGTCTCACCATGTGCAATCTGTGATTTGCCTTCGTCCAGATCCTGCTGAGCCAGACCAAGCAGATTCAGTGCAGAAGCATAGGAGAAGCGGGTACGTGTGGAGTTATCACGGAAAATAGAAACACCGATTCCATTGCTGTAAACGTTGGTTGAGATATTTTCAGAACGCATGGTTCTGAGTGCGTTAGCGATACTTAATACCTGCTTTAACTCTTCCGGACTCTGCTCCCAGGTCAATAAAAAGTCCTTGCTGTGCAGATTAGATTTTAATCCGTTGATTTCCTTGATTAACTCATTTACTGTTTTCATTTCTGGCCCCAATAATTGATGGTTATACCCTTCGGATCCGATTACTCCATCCAGAACCTGGCTGGCAACGCATAACCGGAATAAAAACTGAAACTATCCAATGACAATCAAGTTCCGTGCCATTTTCGGAATGGTTAGCGTTGCCAGACATTAAACGGCAAGAATTGTGAGGACAGTCACGTTTATATCAAAAGATATGCCAGCTTTCGGCAAAACCTGAGGTGCTATTTTGTTAACAAACTGACAACAAATCCACGAAAATAACGACCTGTGTCATAAATACGATAATAATCTGGATATATCAGACCAATTTGATAGACCTGTCCGTGGGAATATATCAAAATGATAATCCAGTTGGCTGCAACGGGTATTTTTTGCAGATAAATCCTGAGCAGGACAGTATGGTATATTCCATGGTCTCGTGTATTATCCTTGTGATTATAAAAAAAAATTGACTCCGATGGATACATTATTGAATAAAAAGGTTTCCAAAATATGATGCTTGCGAAATCCCAATCCGTTTTGATGCAGATTCAACCTACCATCTTACATTTCACCAAAATGCTGGCAGGTGTACTGCAACTTGACGTCGAAATTATTGATGCTGATATGGTGCGGGTGGCCGGTACCGGCCCTTATGGTAATTTCTATGGACGCAAACTGACCAGCAACTCTCGTCTTTTACGCCATGTTCTTGATACTCAACAAGATAAGGTGGTAATTCACTCGCGTTTTGATCCTGTGTGCGAGGGCTGTAACGCCAAAGAGACCTGTACTGAGAAGGCCTTTCTCGGTATTCCTATCATGGTAGAAAATACCTGTATTGGCGTGATCAGCCTGGTGGCCTTCACTCTGGAGCAGCAGGCGAGAATAAAAGATAACATTCACATTTTCTCCGATTATATTCGCCATATATCAAACATTTTTGTTTCTAAATTGCTTGACCAGCAAGGTGGCAGCAATCTGTTGCATAAAATATTCCTCTGCTTAATCGATAATATGGACCAGGGGCTGTTAGTGCTGGATGAGAAAAATCAAATCCGCTACTCCAATCAGACGGCACTGAAACAATTAAACATCTCCCATGAAAAATTAACCGGTAAAACGTTTAATATTCGCCCGCTAACTTTTCAGCAAAACCACAACCCCACGTCACTACAACATATTCTCTCTTTCGATGGGCGCCAGGAGTTGATCACCGGAGAACTGCACGAAATTCAGGATCATCAGTTGTTTTTAATGTCCTTTCATCAATCCCATATCTCTCTGGAGGGGGAGTTTAACCAAAACGATCCCCTGAGTGAGCATCTGATTGGTGAGTGTAAGCTGATGCGCACCTTGAAAAATTTAATTGCGCGCATTGCAGCCAGTCCCTCCAGTGTATTGGTAGTGGGTGAAAGCGGGACCGGTAAAGAGGTGGTGGCCCGGGCAATACACCGCCTGAGTGATCGCCATGATAAGCCCTTTATTGCTATTAACTGTGCGGCGATCCCGGAACAGTTGCTGGAAAGTGAGCTGTTTGGTTATGTTAAAGGCGCTTTTACCGGAGCTTCCACCGGAGGCAAAATCGGCCTGATCCAGGCAGCTAACCATGGCACCCTGTTTCTGGATGAGATCGGGGATATGCCGATGACTCTGCAGGCAAAACTGCTGCGAGCGATTGAAGCACGAGAAGTGATGCCCATCGGTTCCAGCAAGCCCATCAGTGTCGATATTCGTATTATTTCGGCCACCAATCAGAATCTGGAAAAGTTTATCGCCGCAGGTAAATTCCGTGAGGATCTCTTCTATCGCCTGAACGTGATCCCTATCGCTCTGCCTCCACTGCGTGAGCGCCAGAAAGATATCGAACTGCTGGTGCACTACTTCCTCAATCTGCACACCAAACGGATCGGCAGTATCTATCCGGGGATTACCCCTGAGGTGATGAAACAGTTGAAAGAGTATCGCTGGCCGGGGAATGTGCGCGAGTTAAGCAACCTGATGGAGTATCTGGTCAATGTGGTGCCCAGTGGTGAGGTGATCGATGACTCTCTGCTACCGCCCCACTTTATGGCAACCACCACCCGTTACTCCAGAGAGGGGGTCACCCCATACGAAAGCGCGGCCGCCTGTGAAAACCAGGGGGCTACTGGCCTTGAGTCCATGGAAAAGCAGATGATCGAAGAGGCACTCAACCGCCATCCCAATAAAAAGCTGGCGGCGGAAGAGCTGGGGATCGGTATTGCTACGCTGTACCGTAAGATCAAAAAGTATGAGCTGGTTAACGCCTGATCAGATAAACCGGCTTAAAAAAGCTTGTGTGCGCGGGTGTTTGGGTTCACTTAACACCTGCTCTGGTCGGCCTTGCTCCACCACCACTCCCTGATCCATAAAGATCACTCTGTCGGCAGCTTCCCTCGCAAAAGTGATCTCATGGGTCACCACGATCATCGTCAGTCCCTGCTGGGTCAGATCGCGAATGGTGGTCAGCACTTCACCCACCAGCTCCGGGTCCAGCGCCGATGTCGGTTCATCAAACAACATCAGTTGCGGGCGGATAGCCAATGCGCGGGCGATTGCGACACGCTGTTGCTGTCCTCCCGATAACTGGCGCGGATAGGCCTGCTCCTT
>JBOFSC010000189.1:0-7867 GCA_051651345.1 Enterobacteriaceae bacterium | reverse complement strand
ATGGCAGTGTCAGGCCGTGCTGCTGATAGGCCTGCAGTATCAGTTGATGCAGTTCGTGACGGATCGGTAAACGGTGTCCCATTTCAGCGGCAAACACACGCATCTCGAAGATCTGCACACCCTGCTGGATATCGATCAGATAGACTTCCGGCGCGGGATTATCCAGTACCAGAGAGCAGTGCTGCGCGGCTTCAAGCAGTAATTGACACACTTTGCTGCTGTCAGCTTCAGCGGCAGCGGGAACCGTTAACACCACACGGGTAATGGAGTCCGTCAGTGACCAGTTAATAAACTGCTCCGTGATAAAGGCCTTATTGGGAACAATAATCTCTTTCCGATCCCAGTCACCCAGGGTGGTGGCTCGGGTATCGATACGGGTAATGGTCCCGGTCAGATTACGAATGGTGACGGTATCGCCAATGCGGATCGGCTTTTCAAACAGAATGATCAGACCGGAGATAAAGTTGGCAAAGATCTCCTGCAAGCCGAAACCCAAACCGACGCTGAGTGCAGCGACCAGCCATTGCAGCTTCGACCACTCGATACCGATAAATGAGAAAGCCATCAGGAAACCGATCAGCATAATTAGATATTTGCTGATGGTGGTGATGGCATAGCCGGTACCTGGTGTCAGTTTAACATGCTGCAGTATGGTCAGTTCCAGCAGGGCGGGCAGATTCTGCACCATCTGCATGGTGATAATTAACACCAGAATGGATATCAACAAGGCGGCCAGGGTAATGGGTTGAGTCACCTCACTGCCTTTAATCACCGTATTGACATCCCACAGGCTGATATTACTCAAAAAGCCGAAAGCGGAATGTAGTTCTGACCAGAGAACAATCATGGCCGACAGTGCCACCAACATCAGCAGCGAGCGAACCAGACGCAAGGACTGTGCACTGATCGCATCCAGATCAATGACCGGCTCTTCGATATCCGGACTACCATCGGCATTAATCGAGCCATCATCCCCAGTGCGTGCCCGCTGCGCCAGCATATCTGCACGCCGCTGTTTAGCGCGTTCAAAGGCGATGCGTCGCCGTTGAATTAACATCCAGCGACGGATAATAGAGTAGATAATCAGGATGATAAACCAGATAGCAACGGAACTCTCCAGCCGCGCCAACAGGGATTGAGAGGTCACCAGATAACCCAGACTTGCTGCGATAGCGGCCAGAGCCGGGGCAAACAGCAACAACCACCAGAGTGCCTTATTGAGCAGATTATCCCCGGAGCCGTTGCGATCAAGATAAAGTGGAATCCCCGCTCTTCGTAGCGCTGCAGTCAATACCAAAATCGCGGCGCACAGCAGAATAAAGCAGAGCCGACCCAGCGTCGCTGAAAATTCCCGGTCATTGTAATTTTCGAAACTGATCAGCGCCATGATCAGCGGTACGATAAACCAGATAGAGAGGCGATAGTAACGCAGTACACGGCGAATCGGTTCCGGTGACCAGCGGAAGTGAGAAATAAACAGCCCTTGCGGTGAAGCAAAACTGGCGCCGATCATAAACAGCCATAACACCGGCAACGTCGCGGTAATACCATCACCAATCGCCACCGCGATGGGGTAGAGCCAGGCTTTTTGCAGTCCGAAACCCAGAGCGGCCCAGAGCACCGGAATGGGCAGCGCGATCAAAATAGACCAGAACACGGTACGCATTGTCAGCCTGAAGTGATCCTGGGTGACTTTACCTATTCGCCCTGAGGCCCGATTAAGGAAATTATAATAGTGGCGTCGCGAAGCAATACTGATGATCACCAGCAGCAGAGCGGCGGAAATGGGCAAGATCATATCGGGTGTGCTCAGCATCATCACAGTGGCATTGCCGAGTTGCTCAAAAGTATCCAGAGAGAGCAGGTCGCGCAGATCCTGTATCACCTCAATAGGATAGGAAAAACCGATGGGTCTGGCATCCGCTACCCAGAACAGATAACGGTGTGTGGCTTCCCTGAGATCACGTAATGCTTCCACTAACTGGGTTTCCGCCACCTTAAGCTTGGTCAGCTCCAGAATCAGGTTGTCACTGCCGGAGAGCAGGGAGTTGAGTAACTCCTGTTGGGTTTTCAGCAGGCTGTCGACCAAATGCTGCTGCTCTAAAGGCAGGGGTTGACCATCATCTTCAGTCAGTGTGGGCAGTTTACGCAGTTGCTCCAGTTGTTCATCATAGCCGATGCGCTTAATACGCAGCTCAATCATGGCACTGTCTATCTGCTGCGGTTTGGGCATTTCCGGCATACGCGCCACCTGGGCACGCAGAGTATCCCCTAAGATAGTGGAGGTACTTAACCAGCGCGCCTGTTCACGCAACGTTGTTAATGCCTGTTGTACCTGCACCATACCATCATTAGTTTGACGTAATTGCTGGGTGATCTGCTCCAGTTGCCGGGCTTGCTGATTCAGGGTCAGGGAAAACTGACGATTATGATTCAGTAGCTGGCGCACAGAACTGGGTAGATCGCTGTTCTGTTGCGCCAGTTGCGTGGTTTGCTCCAGCGCCAGTTCCGCCTTGCGCTGCCGCTGGCTGTTTAAACTGTCACGCAGTGCCTGCTGATAAGTATCGGCTGCTTCCAGTTGCAGGCGCAACAGTGAACTGCGCAGACGGGAAAGCTCCTGGCGGTTGCTGGCGGAGAGTTGCTCCAGCTCCAGCGCTCTGATTTGCGCCTTGCGGGCGGCCACTTCGCTGTTTGCCTGTGCCGTTTGCGCCTGGGTCAGCGGTGTTGTCGCTGTGGTTGGCAAAGAGAGCGCATTTTTCTCTGCCTCCCCCAGCAGGCGGCGAGTTTCTGCCTGTAATTGCGGAATCTGGCTCAGGGAGTCACTGCTCTCCCTGGAGAGCTCCTGCTCCTGCTGTAATTGCTGTGTCAGATCGAGAATTTGGCTACCATTTTGCAGGATCAACTGTTCATAATCGGCCGCAGTAAGATTGGCCGGTACGCTTTTAGGTTTAACGCCTTCTTCAAGCTGCTTACGCAGGGACACAACCAATTTGGGGAAGTCATCAATGCTTTTTTGAAACTGTTGCGCACGATTATTGCTCTCGCGCAGTTCATTCTGCCAGGAGAGTGCAGAGCGAAGAGCTTCCACCACTTCTGTCTGGTTAGCCAGAGATTTATTGGTTTCTGCCTGTTTTAGCTCGTTGTTTAACTGCTCAACATTGAGTTGCGTCGCCCAGAGGGGCGGCACAACCAGGCAACTCAGAAGCAGGGCAATAATCAGGCGCATGATCACTCTCAAACTGAAGGTTCAACATTCTCTGTTCTGCGGGCAAACCCTTTGCCCATACGTGTTATCACTCCGGCTTCGATCTGTTCAGACAGCGTGATTTGCTGCGGAGCGAACAGATTAATCACTGTCGAGCCCAGTTTAAACAACCCCATCTCAGCTCCTTTTTCCAGGGTGATTGCGTCATCTGCACCTGCCGCAGGATAGGCCCAGCGCTGAATAATACCCTGACGGGGTGGCGTCACTATACCGGCCCAGACGGTGGCGATACTGCCGACGATAGTGGCACCCACCATGATTTGCGCCATGGGACCAAATTCCGTATCGAACAGACAGATCAGACGTTCATTGCGAGCAAACAGATTAGGTACATTATCGGCGGTAAGCAGATTCACTGAGAACAGGCTACCCGGAACATAGATCATCTCCCGCAGGGTGCCGCTACAGGGCATATGCACACGGTGATAATCGCGGGGGGAGAGATAGGTGGTCATAAACAGGCCATCATAAAACTTGTCGGCCAGGTTCGCATTACCTGCGAGCAGCGATTCCAGGGAGTAGTAGTGTCCCTTGGCCTGCAGCAGTTGCCCATCAGCGATAGTACCCACCTGGCTTATCATGCCATCTGCGGGCAGACACAGCACTTCAGGATCCTGCTCTACAGGGCGAGCACCTGCGCACAAGGGGCGAATAAAAAACTCGTTAAAGGTGCGATAAGACTTGATATCCGGTTGCAGCGCCTCTTGCATATTGACATGGTAGTGGCGCACGAACAGGCCGATCAGACCGTGGGCCAGCCAGTTCACTTGTAATTCTGCCAGCCAACCGGCACAGCGGGTCAGCCACAGTTTGGGTAGCCAGAATTGTAGGGTAATTTTGATGCGATCCAGCACAGGTGCCTCGATGTCATTAATCAACTGAGTGAGAAATAGTTAAAATAAGTCTGTTTAGCATAGCACACTCACTTCTTTTGTATCAGAGGGGCTGAGGGCCTGGTTTGCGCCATGCTTTGCAAGATCTGATGATAACTGTTGAAACGGCTTTGTGCTATCTCTCCTCGCTCCAGTGCTGCACGCAGAGCGCATCCGGGATCACTGCCGTGTTTACAATCCCGAAAGCGGCAGGTCCCGGCCCATTGGCGAAATTCAATAAATCCCTGGGTCACCTGTTCCGGCAGCAAATGCCACAGAGCAAACTCTCTGACGCCAGGGGAGTCGATCACCTCTCCCCCTTGCGGCAGATGATAGAGCCGTGCGCTGGTGGTGGTGTGCTGCCCCAATCCTGAGCCTTCAGAGAGTTCACCGACGCTGATAGCGTGTTCGGTCTCGGGTAACAGCAGATTGAGCAGACTGGATTTACCGACCCCGGATTGACCGACAAAAATAGAAGTGCGCTCGAGCAGTTCCTGCAACAGTTCTGGCAAACCTTCACCGGTATGGCTGGAGAGAAATAGCAGGCGATAACCGAGCCCGGAGTACAGGGTTAAGCACGCCTCCATCTGCTCACGCGCCTCTGGTTTTAGCAGGTCGCACTTATTGAGCAGGAGCAGCGGCTTGATTTGCAATGTTTCGCAGGCCACCAGATAGCGATCCAGCAGATTCAGCGATAACTCGGGTACTGGCGCGAGCACGATAACGATCTGATCGATATTGGCCGCTACCGGTTTTAAGCCATCGTAAAAATCAGGGCGGACCAGTAATGAGTCGCGAGGATGCACGGCATCGACGATACCGTTTGTGTCGTTACCGGAGATATCCGCACGCCAGACCACGCGGTCACCGGTTACCAGAGAGGAGATAGTACGACGAATATTACAGCGACAGATCACGCCATCGGCGGATTCGATATCGGCCTGCTTGCCAAAACGGCTGATAACGATACCCTCCTGAGCTTCTCCAAACAGGGTATCGCTCTGCTCACTCTGCGCGGTACGCTGCAGGCGCCGTTCATGATTGGCGTGCATTCGACGTTGCTGCCCTTGGGAGAGCCTCTTTTTACTCACACTGACCTTCTTAATCTGCGCTGTTAATGTGCTCACAATAATGGGGTTGCAGGCGACACGCAAGCAAATCCACATGGGTATCGCGGATGTTCTGGTGCCGTCGTGCCATCGGCAACTTCAGGGAACAAGAGTATACTTACACAGCGCACTATTCTAACATAGACGAGTTTTATCCCTCCTCTTGAGCGAAGATGTAAGAGGACAGCATTTAGGAAATGGCATGAGCGACACTGACAACCGCCTGATCTGGATCGATCTGGAGATGACCGGACTGGACCCGCAAACGAACCGAATCATAGAGATAGCCACCCTGGTAACCGATGCCGATCTGAACATCCTGGCGGAAGGCCCGGTCCTGGCGATCCACCAGAGTGACGAGCATCTGCAGCTGATGGACGAATGGAACACACGGACCCACACAGCCAGCGGGCTGGTAGAGCGGGTCAAAAACAGCCGGATAGATGAAAGCGCGGCGGAACAGCAGACGATAGACTTTCTGCGCCAGTGGGTCCCGGCGGGTAAATCTCCCATTTGCGGTAATACGGTGGGCCAGGATCGTCGTTTCCTCTATTTATATATGCCGCTGCTCCAGGAGTATTTCCATTACCGCAGCGTGGATGTCAGCACCTTGAAAGAGCTGGCCAAACGCTGGAAACCGGATATCCTGGCGGGTTTTACTAAAGAGAGCACCCACCAGGCCATGGAGGATATCCGCGATTCAGTGGCGGAGCTGGCTTATTACCGACAGCATTTTATCCAGAGTACCTAACGACAGGGGGCGAAGGCATTTTATCTGCCTTAGCGCCCGTTTTTTTACCCGGAAGGGTGTTAAAAAACAGGCGATCGCACCAGATATTGCATTTTTCCCTGTAACAGGGGTTGCCAAGGGGAAAAGATTAGTAGATAATGCACACCATCTTGCAGGGACATGGATTTAATATCTACCAAATCAACAGGATAGAATATAATCTTCCTCTGCAGGCACTTCACCAAATGCGGGAATAGCTCAGTTGGTAGAGCACAACCTTGCCAAGGTTGGGGTCGCGAGTTCGAGTCTCGTTTCCCGCTCCAGTTCAGGTTCCACAGTGTTCCATTAAGTTCCACAAGCGGATGAACCCAAAGGGTTTTCAGAGGAAGGTTGTTCCATTGAGTTCCGCTGAAATCCACTGCAATCCGCAACTTTTAAGTCCACAAATAAGTCACACAGGAATGTGATGCTAAGTGGTAACCTATTGTTGCTGGGAAAGCGTCTGAGACGGGGTCACGATGATGTTCCGATGCGCTTATCAGGAGCAAATCATGGCACTTTCCGAATTAACGATCCGGCGCGCCAAAGCCACAGGAAAAGATTACACACTCAATGACAGTGATGGATTGTCATTCAGTGTCAGGGCGAGCGGGGGTAAAGCCTGGCTTTTTCGTTATTACTGGCAGGGACAACAAAAAAAGCTGTCTCTGGGTACTTATCCGGAGATTGGGCTGAAAGAAGCGCGTGATCGACGTAATGAAGTGCGAAAATTGTTGGCTTATGGGATCAACCCGCGTGAACATCGCCAGAAGGCGCAGCAGGCGGCATTCGTGGCAGAGCAACATACCTTTGCGGCGGTGTTTGCCCGGTGGTATGAGTTCAGAAAGCTCAGTCTGAAAGAGGGGTGACAGAGCACGTTATCGCAGAACGGCTGAGATAACCGATCCCGGTGATATGCAAATCAAAATAGTGTGGGGCAGCAGAAGTCACAGTCATGGAAAACCTCCGGATAAATACAGGGCAGATTGACTGCACAGCAGTTTGCAGCAGATAAATAAAAGGAACAGAGAGTCGCCCTGGCGGCAGGGAGTATGAGGATGTCGTAACATCGACAGAAGAGAAAGCCCGCGTGGTGTCCACGCTGTAGCGCTGAGGGCATCGCTACCGGAATATCTGCCGAAGCAGTATGTCACAGGAGCAGGGTGGCAGAAAGGCAGGGCAAAAAACAGAGGAAATGGGTGTCAGGAAAGAAACCTATTCTCTCGCAACCGTAAATTCCCGGAGAACAACATTACCGGTAAAACTGGCAGGCAAAGCTGTCAGGCAAAGTGGGGTACAACTCGATCCCCAGCTTGCGCCAAAACTCCATCAGGGTGGAAGACGGTTGTCCCTGTGGGAAAAGGCGAATACGGCAAGATAACCTTACTGCTTCTGCTCCTTACCTGCCAGATTAAATCCGGGAGCAGGTATCATGTTATGCTCAAGGCCCCATTTTTTCATGATTGCCGCATAAGTCCCGTTATCGAACAGTTGTTGAAAGGCTTCAAGTATAATTGGCGTTAGAGGCGAATCTTTACCCAGAACAGCACCTTGATATACACCTGAAATATCCCCATCATGTTCTTGAACAATTCCAGCAGTCTCAATGCTTTTATCTTTCTGTGTATTAATCTGTGATAAAGGAGCCATGACAGCCTCAGCACGACCAGATTTAACTGCCAGAATTGCACTTGCTCCATCTCTATACCCCTGTACATATGTAGGTACTTAAGCTCATAACACATTGATGTACCTTTAATTCATTACAGGGTAAATACTAAGACCTAACGATAGCAACATACTTTTCTGATCTCGCCTGGGATGAGCTCGTTGACCATGAGTCGCAAAAAAA
>JBOFSC010000188.1:0-1422 GCA_051651345.1 Enterobacteriaceae bacterium | reverse complement strand
ATAAGTACGGTAAATAGAGCGGTCATCCGCCAGTGTCATCAGAACAAATAACTTGTCGCGCAGGGTGACCGAGTTGTCATAGCGCAGCTGCTGTAACGGTGTGGCGGTGGGATTGAGCACCACAAAATCCGCCTCCTTACCGGGTGTGAAGTTGCCTATCACCTCATCCAGCTCCAGGGCTTTTGCCCCGCCTAACGTCGCCAGATAGAGGGCTTCAAAAGCGGATAAACGATACTCCTGCAACTGCATCACCTTGTAAGCTTCATTCAGGGTTTCCAGCAGATTAAAAGTGGTACCGGCACCGATATCAGTGCCCATACCCACCTTGATGCGATAGCGCCAGGCTTCATGTAAGCGGAAAAGCCCGCTGCCCAGATAGAGATTGGAGGTGGGGCAGAAGGCGATAGCCGAATCGGTATCGTGCAGACACTGCCACTCATCCTGGTGTAAATGAATACCGTGGGCGAACACGCTGCGTTTGCCCGTCAGTCCGTAGTGGTGATAGACATCGAGATAGTTTTTCCGCTCCGGGAACAACGATTTAACCCAGGCGATTTCATCTTTATTTTCTGACAAGTGGGTTTGCAAGTAGACATCGGGATACTCTTGCAATAACCGTTGGGCCATGGCCAACTGCTCGGGTGAGGAGGTGGGGGCAAAGCGCGGTGTGACGGCATAGAGCAGCCGATCTTTTTTATGCCAGCGTTCAATCAGCGCCTTACTCTGCTGATAGCTGCTCTCTGCCGTATCCATCAGATACTCCGGCGCGTTGCGATCCATCATCACCTTACCGGCGATCATGCGCATATTATATTGGCTGGCCACCTGAAACAGCCCATCCACGGATTCCGGATGCACGGTGCCAAAAACCAGCGCCGTAGTTGTGCCATTACGCAGCAACTGTTTAATAAAAAACTTCGCCATCTCCCGGGCATATTCCAGATCGCGATATTGCTTCTCTGTGGGAAAGGTATGCTGATTTAACCACTCCAGCAATTGCTCTCCGTAGGCTCCCACCATCTCGGCCTGGGGATAGTGGATATGGGTATCGATGAGTCCGGGGATGATAATCTTACCGGTATAATCGCGCACCCGAACCGTGGCAGGGATTTTGTGCTGACCTTGCTGCCACTCGCCAAACCAGGCGATCTTCCCTTCTTCAATCAGTAACAACCCATCCTGAATAAAACGGCTTTGACTCTCTATCTCTTCGGCACTCTGTACCAGTCCGGCAAAATCCAGAAAACTGCCGCGAATTGCTTTTACTGAACGTTCATACTGCATATTTATACGTAGGATCTTTAGGATCAACCAACTGATAACGATAGAAAAAATGACGTATTTTTAGAAAAAAGAGTGGAAAGTGTGCTGTGATCATGATCAAATGATCATTCGCCAAAACAACCAACACAACCAACACAA
>JBOFSC010000187.1:0-1761 GCA_051651345.1 Enterobacteriaceae bacterium | reverse complement strand
GGAGAAGCGTAACCCCCTCCGAGCCGACTGAAGAAGCGGTCCAGACTCCGGAGCGCATTGATCCGGCGCTGATTCGCCGTCAGCGGGCCCAGGAGAGCCGGGTCTATGGTGAAAATGCCTGTCAGGCACTGTTTGCCGCGCGTCCTGAGGCGATAGTTCGCGCCTGGTTTGTACAGTCTGTGACGCCCCGATTCCGTGAGGCCTTGCGCTGGCTGGCGGCCAATCGTAAGGCTTATCATGTGGTGGATGAACAGGAACTGAACAAAGTCTCAAACACCGAACACCACGGTGGCGTCTGTTTTCTGATTAAAAAACGCCCGTCATACACAGTAGAAGAGTATCTGCAGCAGGCCCCGACACAGCAGGATTGTGTGATTGCTTTGAACAAGGAGGGCAATCCTCATAATCTGGGGGCGATCATGCGTAACTGTGCTCACTTTGCGGCACGGGGGATCCTGCTGGCGGATCCGGCTTTGCTGGAATCCGGCGCGGCGGTACGAACGGCTGCCGGTGGGGCAGAGTCTATTGTGCCGGTTATCAGCCAGGATCTGGCGGCAGAACTGGCTCTGTTTCAGCAGGCGGGCTACACCCTTGTCACCACTTCCGGCCATAAAGGTGAACCGTTGAGTCAGGCAACCTTGCCTGAACGTATGGTTCTGTTGTTGGGCGTAGAGGCTGAGGAACTGAATGATTCCCGGCTGCAGAAGGGCAGTCAGGCAGTCACGATCGATGGCTCCGGAAAAGTGGACAGTCTGAATATGGCGGTTGCCAGTGGCATCCTGCTGGCAGAGTGGTGGCGCCAGCAGAAAGGCCGCAATAGCGGGAAGTAGTCCATCAGTGGTATCAGGCCGTGAGGAGATATGGGGTTGATCCTCAGTCAAATCACGGTTTTTTTGTCTGCAGCTGCTCAAACTTTTGTTGTAACTGTTCCTGAGTCTCCACATGCAGCGCATCCTTGATCACGGCCCCATCAATGGGACACACCGACAGGCAAGTCGGCTGCGCATAGTGGCCAACGCACTCGGTGCACAGTTGTGGATCGATCTGATACAGAAAATCCCCCATGGAGATAGCCTGATTAGGGCATTCGGGTTCACACATATCGCAACTGATGCATTTTTCTGTGATTAATAAAGCCATATAATTGAATTGCAATGTAAAAATGAGTTTTGAGCTGCAACACTATAACGTTATTTGCTATAAGCGTCCAGAATCTTCATTTGCAGGTTAATCGCCCTGCTAAAACAGGGCGCTCTGCTCAGGTAGCGGGGTGGGTTGGGGTAATTCGGGGATAAGCTGTTGTAGTTGTTGCCAGAGGAGCAGGCCCTGACGGGGCGCATCCGTATTATCGGGGGTATGGATAAAGAGATAGATAGTCCGCTTCTCCTGATGCCACTGTTGGATTTTTGCCTGCCAGGGCGCGAACCAGCGCTGATTAGTTGCCTGGTGATCACAGCCGACAAAGCGAATCAGTGGGGAGGGGCCAGTGGCAATAGCATGTACCGGCACCCTGGGTTTTTTCTGTTGAGCATCGCGCATAGCAAGCGTGTCGGCGACAGCATGATGTACCGGACGGCTGTCCATGATCACCCGGTTGATATTGCGCTGCTGTAATCCCTGGTTAAGCGCTCGTTCTGCCTCACCTTTGGCAAAAAAGGCGGGATGGCGAACCTCGACACCATAGCTGAACTCCTGAGGCAGTTGTGCGAAAAACTCCCACAGGCGGGGCAGATTATCGGGAGCAAAGGTGGCGGGTAGTTG
>JBOFSC010000186.1:0-4955 GCA_051651345.1 Enterobacteriaceae bacterium | reverse complement strand
AAGAACCCATCGAAAGCCGTAGCTGGTGTATTCTGTGTGTCATCTCTGTCGGCAAAAAATAGGTTGACAGCCACATCTTCCATAAACGATAATACGATATCGCGAAGAATCATAGATTCAAGCGGATGCTTCTTTGTTTTGTTGTCCAGCATCTCGCCTTGGTTTGAAAGCACTTTCTTTTCGCGATAAGAGGTGATATTATCGATAAACGAAGAGTAAACCAATTCAGGTTTAAGGCTCATTTCAATCAATTTACCCAATTCTGAAACATGCTTAATTTCCTTGCCTGCTTTATAAGCCCCAAGGATACCCGCCTTTCTGAGACGTCTGACTTCTTTATCTTCATTTTCTACTTCAAGAAGATTAATACGAAGTTTTTTGCATACTTTATTTAACTCATTAAGAGGTAGCGATGCAAGAACATCGTTATATTCAACAGCCATTCGGGATAGTCCCGCAAGAGTAATACCAGCCATATTGTTTGTGTTGTTTTATTAGTTTAAGAATCCGGTTTCAATCGCCTTACTGATAATAGCAGCCGCGTTCCCTTTGTTTTTAGCGGCAAAAGATGTAAGCGTATCCTCTTCGCCTTGTCCATCGGATTCAGGATTAAGATTGTTGGTTACGCTCTGAGCACCGGAAGATCCTTCCAGCTCAGCTACACGAGCAGATAAAGTATCGCGCTCCTGCGTCATGCTGGTTAACTGAGCATTCACGGCATCCAGTTCCGTGCGTGCTACCATTCCTGAGGTATCAGCAGCAGCGTCGAGTGCCTGGATGATGTCGTCGGCAGTAGGAACAGTCCCATCTGATCCGAAAGATGCACAAATGCGGTCATAAGCTTCGGCTCTTGCTGTAAGCGATGCATGTTGGTCGTTAGATAGAATTCTTGGCATAATTGTCTGATTTATTTAGTCGTTAAAATAATTAAGTGTATTCTCCAGAGAATCAATTCCGTCAATCAGTCCGTGGATCAGCGCATCGGCAGCGTAAAACACCTTCCCGCTATTCCATACCTCTTTTTTGGCTATCTTTCCCTTTCGGTTTTCGCTAACAGCACCGATAAAGGCATTACTCACGACGTCAATGCGTGCGCGAAGTGGCTCTAAGTTTCCTTTCAGAGCTTCGGTGTACAGGCTGTTTTTGTCCGTCGATAGCGTGGCATAGATATCAATGATATTGATTCCTTCCTTTTTATAATACTCGGAAAAATCTACCAGTGTAATGTAAGTGCCGATACTTCCTACCGTGGTTGTTTCGCTCGATGCAACCACCCAATCGCAAGTGCTGGCAATTCCATAGGCAGCACTGCAAGCGTAGTAATCAATAAATGCAACGATAGGTTTTTCAATAGTCCTGATCTGCTTGATCAGGTAGTCCATTGCATGAGCTTCGCCACCTCCGGAGTCAATTTTCAGAATAATTCCCCGGATATTCGAATTTGCTTCGCACCGTTTCAGAATAGCAGCCTTCGTGATCATTCCCGATGGTCCGCATTCCTGATCGCGCATGGTTATTGTGCCGCAGATCTCGATAATGGCGATCGAATCCATCGGAGCATCTTCCGGGGCAGAGTTCCATCCGTAATCGCTGATCTCATAGCCCGAAGCACCTTGTACGGCAATACGGCATTCCTCTTCTACAGCTTTCGCCATACGTTCGGCCGATGCAACAGGTCGTGTATTAGTCAGGTTCTGACCGCGTAAAAAAGAAGCGACAAGTGGGAGATGGTTCGTTGCAAATTCACGATCCATAGCCCAAATGCCGCTGAGTATATGATGACGTTGTAGCATAATTGATTCAGATTTGTTCAACTTTATTTCTTGAGCAAATATAAATCAATCGTTTTCGCCCTGTAAGGACACGATTATTCGCGCTGTGGCAGCGGAGGGTGCAACTGTTTGTTCTCTCCGCTGATGGAGTAGCCAACTATATCCACTGCCTTTTTATCGTTAAAAGGTTCTAGCTTCATCCGCAACGGCATATCTTTCGTTCCGGCAATAACGGTTGATCCATCCATACGTGTAAGCCGTATGACAGTCAGAGACGGAATTAGAGGTTTTCCGCCCAAAACACGGGTAGCAAACTTTATACTATATATATCTATCCCCGAAGTATTGTCGCACGGAGCAGCCAATTCTGTAGCCTGGCTCTGCACGCCTGGTATTTCAATCCAGCGCGAAGCGTTACAAACTATTGTGTTACGACCAACACATCCGAACGACGATATATCGTCCGGATGTGCATATTCTACCTTTTTATATCCACCTAACATAATATTCTGATTTTAAATTGCTTGACAAAACAGTGATAGCTGTGTATCGTCTTTTTTTCTCTTTTTCACTATTCTGGCTCGATTCGGGTTGTCTTTAGCCCGATACCGGCGGCGCGACTGCGGTCTCACCTTTCTTCTCCAGCGGTAATAATGTTTTTGCAATGCATCTTCCGATATACTTTCGAGCCGGTATTCAGCCATATAATTAGCTATGGCCGTCATGTATCCATAGCCGAAAGCTTGTGCCTGATGATCAATATAACTATGAATCTCTGCCCACATAAGAGTTTCTACGCGTTTTTCAAACTGGCGGATTGCTTCCTGAGAGAGCCAGTTCCAGGAGTCGGGACGCTTTCCTTCTCTACGAACAGGTAAAGCAATTTCGCAATTGCCACGATCTACCTGAGCGTGAGCCGGACGTTTGCGTACAAGGTCCCACAGGAGTATGTAGAGATCAGAATTAGGCGTAAGACGAATAGCGTCTTCAGCTCTGGCATTAAACTTAGCCCTGAGCCACTCATTCAAATGAGGTTTTAAAGCGAAACGTGTTGTAATCATAGCATGGGGGGTGTTGATTTTTAACTGTTATAAAGATACAACAATTTTCCCGCAATTAATGGACAAATTACATATAATTGTGTTGATTAAAACAGTGCTTTCTAAGGTATTATTGTACGATGTTTAAACTAATTGCACAAAAAAAAACGGGCATATACGTTTTATTGTATATGCCCGTTTGAATGAAACTCTTTTTATGCTCCCGGAGTAGGATCAGGATCAACACCCCCCGATGTTTTCCTTTTTGCCGGCTCAAGGCTGCATCGTTCGAAACTGACATCGGCAATTACTTTTTTCAGATCTACCGATGGTGTGAAGATGATCTTCGCATTGCGGATCAGTCCTTCATGAAACTCGTCTTCCGTATCGGCACCAATGCCCGAAAGGCTTACCCGAAAAGATCCCAGACCGGGGAATGTGACTGAATCGCCTGCAGTCAGTCGCTCGACCGACTTATGGATCATCACTTCCAGGGCTGCTACAATTTCGGAAGGGACTACAGAACGTCCGTAACAGGCAGACTTACACAAATCCGTGGCGGATATCTTGCGGAAAACGCGCGGTTGTGCATACCATCTTTTCTGATCTCGGTTCTGTGGGTTGGGTCTTTCGACCACTCGATAAGGAATACTCATGGTTTTTCAGTTTTTAGTCGTTCAAAAAATTGTGTTCTTCATGTCTTCAGCTGATCGACCATGCAAAGATGATTGTTTTCCATCGTGTAAGGAAAGACACGCGCGGACGTATGTAGAAAAAAGCGACCACCGTATGGCAGTCGCTTTTCTGGGGGATTATTCAGGTTTACAACTGAGGTATAAATGCTCATTTTTTTATATCAGTTATAAAGCTCAGGTTTACGGAGGCCCTCTATTTTTGTCGTTTTTGGGATATCAGTGTAAAGCTGAGGGTTACGCAGGTCTCCAATTTTAATCATTTTTAGTGAGCAGTTATAACCATTAGGGTTATAACTGAAGTCTATTTTATCGTTTTTTTTGTGTCAGTTGTACCCCTGAGGGGGACAACTGAAGTTTAAATGCTCGTTATTTTATATCAGTTGTATAGAATAGGGGGATAACTGAATATAAAAAAGAGCGGCTGCATCACGCAGTCGCTCTTCGTTATATTATCGAAATAAACATGATCTATGGAAGATCATTTTCTTCTGTGAAAAGCTTAGGACCTATTTCTCCTCCGTAAAGGCGAATATCTGTAAGTTCCTTAAGTCTTTTATTTATTATTGCTTTTTTTCTTTTTGACAAAGCGTCTGTTTCTTCAAGTTTTTTTAGTTCATTCTTTAGCTGAATTTCTTCTGAATTTATCAACTTAGAGATTTTACCAGCATTCAAGAAATAATCGCAAAGAATATCCGAACATTGATCCTGATATTCCATCAGGTGTTCTCTGATTTCTTCTTTTACGTTGTTCGCGTTGATTGAAAGCATCCAGGTAAGAGCATATTTAAACTTCAAAGCAACCATTTCTCTTTGCTTTCCATCAGCTCCAACTGTCCCCCTGAGGGGTACAGTTCCCTTCGATTTTAATGGATCATTTTTTATTTTTTCCAACTGAGTAGAGTAGTTTACTCCTAAAATATCACAGATTGGTCTAATTGGAACATAAACTTCATCTTCATGAGTTAATACCTGGACGTGTTGTCCGTTGACAAGAGCTAATTGTTTGATAGCTTCCATAGTTGTTTAATTTTATATATTAATAATAGCATCCGGATTAGATTCCGCTTGCCGTTTTGTTTATTTCGATACCACAAAGATAAATGAAAAGAATTATATTAAACAAGCTGAATTAACATGTATGAATATAAACTTAATAACGATTAACGAATACGTGTGTTTTTGAGATTATTAAATTTATAATACTGATATTCAGATAAATACAATATAGATGGACATTTGCGTGGATTCAGTGTTTGCAAAATAGTAATATTTGTGTAAACACTATTTAATATTTTATCTTTGGGTAGCAAAGTAGTATCCTGCTCACATTCGTAGCAGGATACTGAAGGGCATCTCAGGCAGCAAGTTGCTGTCGGGGGGTAGAGATGCCAAAACAAGGTTGATGCTTATTGGATCAACATGGCAACGTTGTATAGCTCGTAGATATA
>JBOFSC010000185.1:0-4152 GCA_051651345.1 Enterobacteriaceae bacterium | reverse complement strand
AACCGCCGTCGCCTTAGCAGAGCACCACCAACGCGATCTGCCGTACTGCTTTAACCGTAAAGAGGCAAAAGATCATGGTGAAGGTGGCAATACGGTCGGTAGTCCATTAACCGGCAGAGTGTTACTGATTGATGATGTGGTCACAGCAGGCACCGCTATTCGTGAAGCCGCCGCGTTAATTCAGGAGAAAGGTGCCACCATCGCCGGTATCCTGATAGCCTTTAACCGCCAGGAGCGTGGCTCTGCGGGCAACCGGTCCGCCATAGAGGAAATTGAACGTGATTTTAACTGTAAGGTGTTTTCCATTATCTCCCTGCAGGAGTTGATCACCTATTTGGGCACCCAACAGGATATGGCCCATCATCTGCAGACGTTAACAGAATATCGGCAACAATACGGTATATCTTTTTAATCATGGGTATACCCAAAGTCTTTCGAGTTGCGGCCAGGCGCAGTTGCTGTTCAGGACGAACGAATGCCGCGCAGCACATGGATGTGCGAGAGCGGCCAACAACGCCGCAGCTTGAAAGACGAAGGGTATATTACTGCAACTGAATCGCTAACAGGGGCCAGCGCAGTTCAAACTCCTGCGTGGGTCGATAGTGAAACTCGGAACGGACAAAACGGGATAACATACCTTCACAAAAAGCCAGTAACTGGCTGGCAAGTAAGGTTTCATCATGAATAAAACCTGCTCCCTCCCGCATTTTTTTCTCCCGCAATACCTGGCGCAGCTGAGTTTCAATGCGCTCAAATAGTTGATTGATACGACCTTGCAGACGATTTTGTTCAAACATCAACGCATGGCCTGTCATGATGCGAGTCAGTCCAGGGTTCTTTTCAGCAAAACCCAGGAGCAGCAGTAGAATCAACCTGATACGTACCAGTGTCTCTTTCTCATCCTGCAAAATCAGATTAATGCGGGAAAGCAGGCTCTCCTCAATAAATTCGATCAGACTATCGAACATCTTCATTTTACTGGGAAAATGGCGATATAGTGCCGCTTCTGAAATGCCGACGTTCGCAGCCAGTTTGGCTGTTGTGATCCGCTGACTACCATCAGCGGATTCCAGCATACTTGCCAGCGATTGCAGGATCTCTTCGCGACGGTTTCTCTTATTATTGCTCTTTGTTGCTGCCATATTTAACTCATTGAAAAATCAGTGACGCCCGGAGTGACCAAATCCTCCCTCACCCCGTTCACTATCGGTAAACTCCTCTACCACATTGAACTGCGCCTGAACCACCGGAACAAAAACCAATTGCGCAATACGCTCTCCAGGCTCAATGGTAAATTCGCTTTGTCCACGATTCCATACCGAGATCATCAACTGGCCCTGATAGTCTGAATCAATTAATCCCACCAGATTACCCAGCACAATGCCATGTTTATGGCCGAGACCAGATCGGGGCAGAATAACCGCCGCCAACGATGAATCCGCTATATGAATTGCCAGACCTGTCGGCACCAGAGTGGTCTCTCCGGGAGCCAGATGGATGGCGTGATCGAGGCAAGCCCGCAAATCAAGGCCTGCGGAGCCAGTGGTTGCATAAGCAGGAAGGGGGAACTGTTTGCCTATCCGCGCATCCAGAATTTTTACATCAATTTTTGTTTGCATAGCGTTTGATGATCTCATCCATTAGGTGCTGGCCCAGCAGGGTTTTATCACTTAAAGGCAGTGTCATCTCTCCCTCCGGCCAGCACAGATGCAGTGAGTTGGTATCGCTGTTAAATCCTTGCCCAGCCAGCGATACATCGTTTGCACAAATCAGGTCGAGCTTTTTATTGACCAGTTTTTGCCGGGCGTATTGTTTCACATTCTGGGTTTCTGCGGCAAATCCAACCACAAAGGGGCGATTTTCCGTCATTGCCGCCACACTGGCGACAATATCCGGATTTTTGACCATTTTTATTGTTATTTCATCGTGTTGCTTTTTAAGCTTATGCTCGCTGATCTCCACAGGACGGTAATCAGCAACGGCAGCACAACAGATCACTATCTGCTGGGTTGCGGCCAACTGCTGCACCACCTGATCCATCTGCTGCGCACTTTCCACATCAATACGCCTGACGCCCTCCGGTGTAGCCAAAGCCACCGGACCGGCCACCAGAATGACATTAGCGCCTCTGGCTGCAGCCGCATGGGCAATAGCAAAACCCATCTTGCCAGAACTGTGATTGCTGATAAAACGCACGGGATCCAGCGCTTCCCTGGTTGGGCCCGCCGTCAGCAAGATATTCAGTCCGGATAAATCCTGTTTTGAGCCCCGTGTTGAACCCAAAGTCTCCCGTAACAAAGTCACGATCTCCTCCGGCTCCAGCATTCTGCCAGGACCGATATCGCCACAGGCCTGGCTACCTGTCGCCGGGCCCCAGATCGTTATACCGCGCGCCTTAAGCACGCTCAGATTATGTTGCGTGGCCGCTGCACGATACATCTGCTGGTTCATGGCCGGGGCAACCGCAATCGGTACTGATGTCGCCAGGCAAACCGCCGTCGGCAGATCATCCGCCATACCGGCAGCCAAACGGGCCAGTAAATTCGCAGTCGCCGGTGCCAGCAGAATGATATCCGCCCATTTGGCCAGCTCGATATGGCCCATAGAACCTTCCGCTGCCGGATCCAGCAAGTCATCATATACGGGATAGCCAGAGACAGCCTGCAGGGTCATAGGCGCAATAAACGCCCGCGCAGAAGGCGTCATCATGACACGGACCTCCGCACCCTGCGCTTTTAAACGACGAACGATATCAGGGCTTTTATACGCCGCGATTCCTCCACTGATACCCAGCAGAATATTATGGCCTGCCAGCATATTTGCCTCGTGTGTCAACATATCAATTATCCAAAAATAGGGTGACTTCCGGTTACTGTAACATACTTGCCAGTAATGCTGAGGGTTCGAATGAAACAGAATCCTGTTGCATTTTTGTTCTGCGCAGGGGCTCGCATTGATGCGGATGAGTGCTGGTGGAGGTAAGCACCTTATGCCATGCTCGCAAGTATTGCTGGAGGGCATTGTTATGGCGACAAAAGAAAAAGAAGTCTGGAAATCCTACCGTCCCCCAAGGGAAACGCTATTACAGGAAGGGGCCTCTGTGCTGTCCGATCAGGAACTGTTAGCCATTTTTTTGCGCACAGGTACGGTGGGGATGAATGTGATGGCACTGGCAAATTATCTGTTACGGGAGTTTGGTTCGCTCTATCAGTTGATGATCGCAGATCATCAGACCTTCTGCGCCAAAAAAGGGATGGGCAATTCAAAATTCACCCAACTGCAGGCCGCCATTGAGCTGTCCCGCCGTTTTTTTGCCGCCCATCTGGCCCGGGAAAATGCGCTGCATAATCCACAAAGCACCCGCAGCTACTTACAGCAACTTATCTCCCACCGGGAAAGAGAGATCTTTGTGGTGATGTTTCTCGACAATCAACATCGGGTGATTATGCATGAGGAGATGTTTTCTGGCTCTTTAAACAGTGTCGAGGTGCATCCCAGAGAAATTGTCAAAGCCGCCTTAAAAATCAATGCCGCCGCCATCATTCTGGCCCACAACCACCCTTCCGGCGTTGCTGAACCCAGCGAAGCGGATAAAATCATAACGGAACATGTGATTAAAGCCTGTACCATGATGGATATCCGCGTTCTGGATCATCTGGTTATCGGCCGGGGCGAATATGTCTCTTTTGCTGAACGCGGCTGGATATGAAAGACGAAGGGTATACTTGAAAGGTATGGTGGATGCGAGTATACTACGCCACCTTTGACGATCATGGGTATTGCATTGAGAGCTTATCTCAGCAGAATTTCAATGGCCTCCGGTTGGATTCACAATCTGGCAGGCTGGCGCGAAAATAGCTGAGATAAAGTTTTGCTGAGATGGGCTCAAAGGCTTGACGAAGCGGCAATACCTTTGCAAAGCTCGAGCTGATTTGAATTTTGGAGATATAGACATGTCCCGAGTCTGCCAAGTTACTGGCAAACGCCCTGTGAGCGGTAATAACCGTTCACATGCGATGAATGCGACCAAGCGCCGCTTTCTGCCAAACCTGCACTCTCACCGTTTCTGGGTAGAGAGTGAAAAGCGTTTTGTTACGCTGCGTTTATCTGCTAAAGGTATGCGTATCATTGATAAAAAGGGTATCGACGTTG
>JBOFSC010000184.1:0-3371 GCA_051651345.1 Enterobacteriaceae bacterium | reverse complement strand
CTCCAGAACCGCATGGAGCAATATCAGATCCACCGGTTGTGTCAGATGCTGCTCTATCTCCTGCAACGGACAGTGGATAAAACGCATCCGCCGGGCCAGATTCTCCTCTGCCGCCGCGTCACGGGCACGACTCACCATTTCACCGGAGATATCGCACAGCGTCACCTCATGTCCCAGGGCAGCCAGTCGCCTTGCCATCCGGCCTTCACCGCCACCGGCATCGAGAATACGCAGCGGCCCTGGTGGTAACTGCGCCAGCATCGCGTTAAGATCCTGCCAGACGACGGTTTCTCGTACTTTTCCCTTACTGGTTCCATAGATATTGCTGGACAATTTGTCCGCAATATCATCAAAATTTCTGTCCTCTGACACCCGATACTCCGTTAGTACTCCGATGTTACACTTGCTGAGCCATAAAATAGCCTAAACTTGATTTTATCAGCATATTATTTCGTCCACCTCCTTTTTTACCTCTGTGAAAGGAAGCAGAATGTTATTTATCATTAAAAAGTGCGTTGGCAGCCTGATGCAACCTCTGCCGCTGGTCCTGCTTATCATGGGGCTTGCCCTGCTGCTTATCTGGTTTACCCGCTGGCAACGCAGTGGCAAATCCCTGTTGACATTAAGCTGGCTGATGCTGCTTCTGGTGAGTTTTCAGCCAGTGGCAGATTTCTGGCTGAAACCTTTGGAGAGGCAGTATACCACCTGGCAGGGGGGGCAGTCTGTTTCTTATGTTGTGGTCCTGGGTAGCCGCTACACCTATAACCCGGCGTGGGCACCCAGTGCAAACCTGTCCGGCATTGCCCTTGCCAGACTTGCAGAGGGGATTCGTCTCTATCGCCAGAATCCGGGCAGTAAATTGATCCTTACCGGAGGCAAAGCGGAAGGTAACCCGGTCAGCAGCGCCCAGGTCTCCGAAATGGTGGCACTGAGCCTGGGTGTGCCGCAACGGGATATCATTACCCTGGAGTTACCTAAAGATACGGAGGATGAGGCCAATACAGTTAACCCTATCGTCGGCAAGCAGCCTTTTTTGCTGGTGACCTCTGCCAGCCATCTGCCTCGGGCGATGGTGATATTCAATCACAGGGGCATGTCGCCTATCGCGGCCCCTGCCGATCAACTCGCCATCGACTCCCCACTTAATTTCTGGGAGCAGTACTTTCCAGCCGCCCACTACCTTGCCCACAGCGAAGCCTTATGGCATGAATCCCTGGGCAGGATCTTTTTGTGGTTTAAGCTGCAGCTGGAACAGGGGTGATGTCATCACCCCTGAGCACTCTGCACTAACTGATAGGCCAGTCGGTTGTGCAGATCCAGTACCGAGGGCAGATTCACCGTACTGATTCTGCCCTTATCGATCACCAGTTGACCATTGATCACACTGTAAGCCACATTACCGGGATGGCAGAAGATCAGCGCTGCCAGCGGATCATGCAGACCACCAGCAATACCAGGCTGGTCATAGATATTAAACGCCACAAAATCCGCCGCCATTCCGGGGGCCAGAGCACCAATATCGTCCCGTCCCAGCACCCGAGCCCCGCCCAGGGTTGCCATCTCCAGCACTTCACGCGCACTCAGGGCATCAGCGCCATGGGCTACCCGCTGCAGCAGCAGGGCCTGGCGCAACTCTCCCATCATATTACCGGAATCATTGGAAGCCGAGCCATCCACGGCCAAACTCACCGGCACCCCGGCATCGAGCATGCGCCGGATGGGAGCTGCCCCGGAGGCCAGACGCATATTGGAGCTGGGACAGTGGGCCACCCCTGTTCCGGTTCGGGCAAATAACGCGATACCCTCTTCATCCAACTGCACACAGTGGGCGTGCCAGACATCCTCCCCCACCCAGCCCAGTTCATAAGCGTATTGAGCTGGCGTCATACCAAATTTTTCCCGGCTGTAGATAACATCGTTCTCATTTTCAGCCAAATGGGTATGCATGGAGACTTTATAGTGGCGCGCCAACTCTGCCGATGACTTCATTAACTCCCGACTAACGGAAAAAGGAGAGCAAGGTGCCACAACCATGCGCAACATGCTGTAGCGCTCAGAATCATGGTAGGTTTCGATCAGGCGCTGGGTATCGCGCATAATCGCATCTTCATCCTCCACCACACTGTCCGGCGGTAACCCACCTTTACGCCGTCCCACACTCATACTGCCGCGACAGGCGTGAAAGCGCATACCCATTTCCCTGGCGGCATCGATGGTGTCATCCAGTTGCACCCCGTTGGGATAGATATAGAGATGGTCGCTGCTGGTGGTACAGCCGGATAACATCAATTCTGCCATGGCCGTCAGGGTCGATACCCGAGCCATCTCCGGTGTCAGGTGCGCCCATACAGGATAGTGTGTCTGTAACCACTCGAACAGACTGGCATTCTGTCCATCCGGGAGCACTCGGGTCAGAGATTGATACATATGATGGTGGGTATTGACCAAGCCGGGAATCACAATATGTCCACGCAAATCGAGAGTGAGATCCGAGGGTGCCGCCAGCAGCTCTTTCCCCCCGACAGCGACAATGCGGTTGCCCTCAATTAACAGACAACCATCGCGAATCTCTCTGCGTTGCTCATCCATTGTCACCAGCATGGTAATGTTTTTAACCAATATTGTTGTTATCTTATTCATCGTTGTAATCCTTTCCAGATGACTGTGAATGATAGCCATTAAAATAAAGGTTCAGTGATACGGCACAAATGATAGCCAGTGAATACCACTATGCATCAGGGACTGAATTGAGGCAAGCCACTGGATAAAGAAATTTTTGGCCACGATGGGCGTCATGCCAATACTCAGCCTGACTCTGACCTAATACATTCTCATTGACTTTATACACCGCTGTTTTTAAAATCTGAGACTGTGTCCTCAGTCTCTTCACTCAACATAAAGATATATTATGTAATACAAAAAGAAATAAGGACATAACATCGCTTCATTGACTACAGATTGATCAATATGTCAGGAGTCATTTTGTTCCAATCGACAATATAGGAATAAAAAAGATGAAATATGTTCTGAACTGTCTGTTATTGATATCGATAAGTGGGTTGTGTACCACTTACAGTTATGCCACTCCCCCCCTTGAAAAGTGTGGCCGTGTTATTGCTCACGAACTGGGGATATTGGATTTTTCACCTATTAAACTTTGTACCAACCCCTCGTTGCAGAACACTTGTCCAGCTCAGGTCGACGCCATTCGTAACTATAATATCAGCGTGGGACAGGATATGAGCAAGACAATACGGTTTCTTAAAATGTCACTTTATACGTAGGATCTTTAGGATCAACCAACTGATAACGATAGAAAAAAATGACGTATTTTTAGAAAAAAGAGTGGAAAGTGTGCTGTGATCATGATC
>JBOFSC010000183.1:0-5347 GCA_051651345.1 Enterobacteriaceae bacterium | reverse complement strand
CTTCTAACCCAGATCCTCCACTCCCCCACTCGTTATCAGGTGTGGTTATTCCCTTGCTTTTATACTGTTATTTCCTGGTCACTATAACATTGTCACCCTGCCGCTTCACCTCGATCTGTGTCAAAGAGGTAAAGGTCATGGCTACCTGGGCTAATTCTGGGATCTCTGCGGGGGCATGAACCGCCACAACCTGACAGCCTGCCTGTAACCCGGATTGAAGACCTGCCTGGGCATCTTCCACTACCACACACTCAGGTGGGGCAAAACCCAGTTGCCTGGCCCCGAGTAAATAGGGTTCCGGCGCAGGTTTGCCTTTGCTCACCTGTTCGGCAGTGATAAACAGCTTCGGTAACGGGATGCCAGCCACCCGGCTGCGGGCTGTGGCAATAGGAATGGTGCCGGAGGTGACAATCCCCCAGGGAATCTGCATCTCATTGAGATGATGTAACAACTCAAGCGCGCCAGGTAACGCACTGATCCCTTCCGTATCCGTGGCTTCCGCCAGTTCCAGACGTTTGAACTCCTGAGCTATCTCCTCTTCTGTTGCGCCCTGCATAAAATGACGCAATGAGGTGATCGCTTGTTTACCATGAATAAAGGCCAATACCTGCGCCCGATCTATGGCATATTTGTCGGCAAACAGGCACCACTGGCGTTCAACCACAGCCAGGGAGTCTACCAGGGTTCCATCAAGGTCAAACAGGAATCCTTTACAGGTTATTATCTGTGTCATAGCGTCCCAATCAAGCGTTAATAATCTGTTCTATTTCTACCGCACAAAGATGATACTGACGTGGACACGCCTGCCAAATAGCCAGCATACGCTGATATTTATCCCACATTCTGTGTTGCGAATTAAAACCATGGCTGCCCGAATCGAGATCCTGATAGCGCCCTTCGGTATTGACCAGAAAACGGACATAACTGAGATAGCCCGCCTCGGTCACGGCATCAAAACCATGGAAACTCAGGCGGCGCTTATCGAGATCGCCCCGATCCTCCAGGTTATGGAAAGAGACTTGCAGCGCATGGTACATCTCCATGATAGTGATGATCATCTGGCAGCTCTCTGCCGATAATGCGCCAAAGTCGCGATCCAGTTCCCGTAACTGTAGCTCAAATCCCCGTTCAATAATCGTCTGACAGCGGCTGTAACGTTCTGAATTATCAGGATCCAGCAGAGCCATAATCTTATACTGATTCGACAAAATCAGGCGTTGGGCATTGGTCATTTCCATCAAAGGTGTCCTGTACAAATTATTCAAATAATGGCGTTGGCGTTATAAATCATCAAGAAATGTCTGGTCAAATTGTTTAAACACACGTTTTAACAATTCTGCCAGAGATTGATAGGTAGGGAGCTCTTTTTGCGGTGCCAGGGAGTGTCCCGCTGACAAGAGTTTGTCACGCATCTCCTGAAACCAGTGACGGAGCCTCGGTGGCAGCGGAGTTTGCGCACGTTTACCTAACCACCATAACCCCTGCATGGGCAGGCTACAGGCGAACAGTGCGGTGGCGACCGCCGGGCCCAATTGCCCCCCCATCGCTATCTGCCAGGTGAGGGTGAACACCGCCAGAAAGGGCATATAGCGAATTCCGAAGCGGGTAAATTGAATCACCCGATTTTCAGGAAAGATAACAGCCAGGCGCTTTTCATTAGGCCAGGTCTGCATATATTTTTTTCCCTTTTGTAAAATTCGTAAACTCCCTGTTGGGGCAGGTGAGTGACTCATAACATTTACCTTCAAGTCAGGCTGTAGAGCAGTTCTTTCTGTATCGATTATACCCTAATCTGCGACAAAATTCTTTTGTCTTTGCACCATGCAGGCTATCCTATACGGGGAGTTTCGGCCCGACGGTTGGTGCCTGCTCTCCTGCTTTAACGGTTTAAACCTCAACTCATGATATTAATCATGAATATCAAGGCGATTTTACGCTACGCTAACGCATGTTGATGGTTAATGATTCACACAAAATAGGTATTTCTCATGTCGAATAAACTCGTCCTGGTTCTTAACTGTGGCAGTTCATCCCTTAAATTTGCCATCCTTGATGCTGCCTCCGGCCAGGAACATCTCTCTGGTTTAGCTGAATGTTTTAATCTGCCTGATGCCCGCATCAAATGGAAACTCTCAGGCAGCAAGCACGAGGCGACTCTGGGAGCGGGTGCCGCACATAGCGAAGCATTGAACTTTATAGTCAACACGATTCTGGCATCAAAACCAGAGCTGGCTCAGGATCTGTGCGCTATCGGCCACCGTATCGTCCACGGCGGCGAGCGGCTTACCCAGTCTGCCATTGTCAACGAAGAGGTACTGCAAGCCATTACGGAAGCCATTCCGTTCGCTCCTCTGCACAATCCTGCGCACCTGATCGGCATTGAGGAGGCGCTGAAATCATTCCCCTCCCTGGCGCAGCGTAATGTGGTGGTATTTGATACCGCTTTCCATCAGACGATGCCGGAAGAGGCGTATCTGTACGCCCTGCCTTATAAGCTCTATCAGGAAAACCATATCCGCCGTTATGGCTTCCACGGCACCAGTCACTATTATGTCAGCCAGCAAGCGGCTAAAACCCTTAATAAACCCGTAGAGCAGTTGAATGTGATCACCTGCCATCTCGGTAACGGGGCTTCTGTTGCCGCTATCCGTAATGGTCAGTGTGTGGATACCTCTATGGGTCTGACACCGCTGGAAGGCCTGATGATGGGGACCCGCTGTGGCGATATCGATCCGGCGATTGTCTTCCATCTGCACGATGCCCTGGGCATGAGCGTTGAGCAAATCAACACCATGCTGACCAAAGAGTCCGGATTTATGGGCCTGACGGGTGAGAGCAGCGACTGTCGTTATGCCGAAGATAACTATGACAGCGCCCCTAATGCCAAACGTGCTATGGATGTGTTTTGCCACCGTCTGGCCAAATATATCGGTGCCTATGCCACTCAGCTGGATGGCCGTCTGGATGCGATTATCTTTACCGGTGGTATTGGGGAAAACTCCGCCCTGGTGCGTGAACTGACCATGGCAAAACTGGCCTTATTTAACCTGCATCTGGATGCAGAGCGCAATCTGGCGGCACGTTTTGGCAAATCCGGCAATATCTCCCGTGAGGGCTGCTGCCCGGCGCTGGTAATCCCAACCAATGAGGAGTTGGTCATTGCTCAGGATGCTTACCGCCTGACGCATTGATCAGCAAACAGGGAGCAGTAAACAAGATTTCTCAGGGGCGGGTTCGCCTGACGATCCCGCCCATAATACACTTACAGTAACCAAAAGAGGTCTGTCGTGTCTCGTACTATCATGCTTATTCCAACAGGCGCGAGCGTGGGTCTGACCAGTGTCACGCTGGGGTTGACCCGAGCCATGGAACGCAGAGGTATCCGCCTTAATGTCTTTAAACCGATTGCTCAACCGAGCAGTGGTATCGACAAACCCGATCATACGACCGCCATTATCCGCACCCATACCAACATTAAGATGGCTGACCCGCTGGAGATCAGTCATGTTGAAGCGTTGATCAGTTCCAATCAGCAAGATGCCTTAATGGAGCAGATCGTAGCCCGCTATCAGGAGAGCAGCCAGGATGCCGATGTCACCCTGGTGGAAGGTTTGATCCTCACAAGGCAGCAACAGTTTGCTAACCGACTTAACTCGAAAATTGCCCAGAGTCTGGATGCGGAGATTCTGTTTGTCACCGCCCTGGGTAATGACTCCCCCGAGCAACTGAAAGAGCGCATAGAGCTGAGCTGCGCCAGTTATGGTGGCGCTAAAAACAAGAACATCATCGGTGTTATCGTTAATAAGCTTAACGCCCCGGTGGATGAGCAGGGCCGGACCCGTCCGGATCTGTCGGAAATCTTCGATGGCAATACCACTGCCAGCGTAACGAATGTAACGCCATCGCAACTGACCAGTTATTCTCCCCTGCCGATCCTCGGCTGTATTCCCTGGAGTGCCGATCTGATAGCCACCCGGGCGATTGATATGGCGAACCATGTCAACGCGAAGATCATCAACAAAGGGGATATTCATAAACGCCGCGTGCGCTCTGTGACTTTCTGTGCCCGCAGCTTGCCGCATATGCTGATGCACTTTCGCTCCGGCTCTCTGCTGGTGACCTCTGCAGACCGCCCTGACGTGTTGGTTGCTGCCAGCCTGGCCGCGATGAACGGCGTGGAGATCGGTGCCATTCTGCTCACCGGGGGATATGAAATCGATCCCGTTATTGCGCAGTTGTGCGAACCGGCTTTCAAAACCGGTCTGCCGGTGTTTATGGTGAACACCAATACCTGGCAAACCTCCCTGTCCCTGCAGAGCTTTAACTTGCAGATTCCCCCCGATGACAGAGAGCGGATTGAAAAAATGCAGGACTTTGTTGCCTGTCATATCGACAACAAATGGATAGAGTCTCTTTCCAGCACCATGCCTGCTCGGGTACGCCGCCTGTCGCCGCCTGCTTTCCGCTATCAGTTAACCGAGCTGTCACGCAAGGCCAATAAGCGTATCGTTTTGCCTGAGGGCGCTGAACCGCGCACCATTAAGGCGGCCGCTATCTGTGAACAGCGTGGCATCGCCCGATGCGTGCTTCTGGGTAATCCGGAGGAGATACAGCGCGTCGCTGATGCTCAGGGTGTGACCCTCGGCAGCAATATTGAAATTATCAATCCTGCTGAAGTGCGCGATCTCTATGTGCCGCGCCTGGTGGAGCTGCGTAAAAATAAAGGCATGACAGAGGTGATTGCCTCAGCACAACTGGAAGATACCGTGGTGCTGGGGACGCTGATGCTGGAGAAAGGGGATGTTGATGGCCTGGTTTCCGGTGCCGTACACACCACTGCCAACACCATTCGTCCGGCACTTCAGTTGATTAAGACCGCGCCTGGGTTCTCCCTGGTCTCCTCTATCTTCTTTATGTTGCTGCCTGATCAGGTTCTGGTTTACGGTGACTGCGCTATCAACCCGGATCCCACAGCGGAGCAACTGGCAGAAATCGCCATTCAGTCTGCGGACTCTGCGGCGGCCTTCGGTATCGAACCGCGTGTGGCAATGATCTCCTATTCCACCGGAGACTCCGGCACCGGCAGTGATGTGGAGAAGGTACGGACTGCCACTCAGCTTGCCCGGCAGAAACGCCCGGATCTGATCATCGATGGTCCTCTGCAGTATGATGCGGCAGTGATGGCTGATGTAGCTCTGTCCAAGGCGCCGAATTCGCCTGTGGCGGGTAAAGCAACGGTCTTTATCTTCCCGGATCTGAACACCGGTAATACCACCTATAAGGCGGTACAGCGTTCAGCGGATCTGATCTCTATTGGTCCGATGCTGCAGGGGATGCGTAAGCCAGT
>JBOFSC010000182.1:0-6487 GCA_051651345.1 Enterobacteriaceae bacterium | reverse complement strand
TTTTTTGCGACTCATGGTCAACGAGCTCATCCCAGGCGAGATCAGAAAAGTATGTTGCTATCGTTAGGTCTTAGTATTTACCCTGTAATGAATTAAAGGTACATCAATGTGTTATGAGCTTAAGTACCTACATATGACTATTTCTTAGTACGTCTGATTGCCGGTTTTTTAACAGCAACAGGGGTTTCAGTGACCATAGATTCGCTAAATTCGCGACCATAATAGGTATCCATCAATATCTGTTTCAGTTCAGATATCAAAGGATAACGTGGGTTCGCACCGGTACACTGGTCATCAAAAGCATGTTCTGCTAATTGATCCACGTTAGCTAAAAAGTCTGCTTCCTGAACCCCTGCTTCACGAATAGAGGCGGGTATGCCTAGCTCTTTCTTTAACCCTTCCAGCCACGCCAGCAGCTTTTCAATTTTTTGTGCGGTACGATCTCCCGGGGCACTTAAATGCAGATGATCGGCTATTTCCGCATAACGACGACGAGCCTGCGGGCGGTCATACTGACTGAAGGCCGTCTGCTTGGTGGGGTTATCGTTGGCGTTGTAGCGAATCACATTACAAATAAGCAGGGCATTGGCCAGACCGTGGGCCAGGTGGAACTCTGAGCCTATCTTGTGGGCCATGGAGTGACACACCCCAAGGAAAGCGTTGGCAAACGCGATACCGGCAATAGTGGCGGCATTGTGTACCCGCTCACGGGCCACCGGATTTTTGGCACCTTCATGATAGCTCACCGGCAGAAACTCTTTGAGCAGCTTCAATGCCTGTAGGGCTTGTCCGTCAGAATATTCGTTGGCTAAAACGGAGACATAAGCCTCCAGCGCATGGGTCACTGCATCCAGTCCACCAAAGGCGCACAGAGATTTTGGCAAGTTCATCACCAGATTGGCATCCACAATCGCCATATCCGGCGTCAACGCATAATCCGCCAGGGGGTATTTCTGCCCGGTGGCATCATCGGTAACCACGGCAAACGGAGTGACTTCAGAACCGGTACCGGAAGTGGTGGTAATGGCCACCATACGCGCTTTAATCCCCATTTTGGGAAAGTGATAGATCCGCTTACGGATATCCATAAAGCGCAGCGCCAGCTCTTCAAAGTGGGTTTCAGGGTGCTCATACATCACCCACATGATCTTGGCAGCATCCATAGGAGAACCACCGCCTAAGGCGATGATCACATCGGGTTTGAAGGAAAGCATCTGCTCGGCCCCTTTACGCACGATGCTCAATGTGGGATCCGCCTCTACTTCAAAGAACACTTCAGTTTCCACGCCGTGCTGTTTCAGCACCCTGGTAACCTGATCGGCATAGCCGTTATTGAACAGATAGCGGTCAGTGACGACAAAAGCCCGTTTAGCCCCATCACTGGCCACCTCTTCAAGGGCAATTGGCAGGGAGCCACGACGGAAATAGATCGATTTGGGAAGTTTATGCCATAACATATTTTCAGCTCGCTTAGCCACGGTTTTCTTATTGATAAGATGTTTGGGACCCACGTTCTCGGAGATAGAGTTACCTCCCCAGGAGCCACAACCGAGGGTCAGTGAAGGCGCAAGCTTAAAGTTATAAAGATCGCCAATGCCTCCTTGTGACGCTGGCGTGTTAATCAAAATACGGGCGGTTTTCATTTTATCGCCAAACCAGGAGACACGATCTGGCTGGTTGTCCTGATCGGTATAGAGACAGGAGGTATGGCCGATTCCGCCCATGGTCACCAGCTTTTCTGCGATATCCACCGCTTTTTCAAAGTTTTTAGCCCGATACATGGCAAGGGTAGGGGAGAGCTTCTCATGGGCAAAGGGCTCAGTTTCATCCGCCACCGTCACTTCACCGATCAACACCTTGGTGGTGGCTGGCACCTGAATCCCGGCCATTTCAGCAATTTTAGTGGCAGGCTGACCCACAATAGCCGCGTTGAGTGCGCCATTTTTCAGGATCACATTCTGCACCGCTTCCAGCTCTTTACCCTGCAGCAAATAGCCGCCATGGCTGGCAAAGCGCTCACGTACCGCCTTATAGACACTGTCCACCACCACCACAGATTGCTCGGAGGCACAGATCACACCATTATCGAAGGTTTTCGACATCAGAATAGAGGCCACGGCCCGCTTAATATCCGCATACTCATCAATCACCACCGGAGTATTACCCGCACCCACACCGATAGCGGGTTTACCGGAACTGTACGCCGCTTTCACCATGCCCGGTCCACCGGTTGCCAGAATCAGATTGAGGTCCGGGTGGTGCATTAACTGATTGGAGAGCTCTACGCTGGGCTCATCGATCCAGCCGATAATATCTTTGGGTGCACCAGCGGCGATGGCGGCCTGCAATACAATATCAGCGGCCTTGTTGGTGGCATTTTTGGCTCTGGGGTGAGGAGAGAAAATAATACCGTTACGGGTTTTAAGACAGATCAGCGCCTTAAAGATAGCCGTTGAGGTTGGGTTAGTGGTGGGGACGATACCACAGATAATCCCTGTAGGTTCGGCAATGGTAATGGTACCGAAGGTCTCATCTTCTTCCAGGATGCCACAGGTTTTTTCATCTTTATAGGCGTTGTAGATATATTCCGAAGCAAAGTGATTCTTGATCACCTTATCTTCTACCAGGCCCATACCGGACTCTTGTACCGCCAGTTTGGCCAGAGGGATACGCGCATCAGACGCAGCAAGGGCAGCGGCACGGAAGATTTTGTCCACCTGCTCCTGGGTATAGTTCGCAAATTCACGTTGTGCCTTTTTGACTCGGGCCACCAGATCATTGAGTTCAGCAACATTAGTTACAGCCATGTTTCTCTCCTGAAGCGATCGAAAATAGGGAAAATCAATACACTCTCTTTGCCTGCAAACACCCCATTAACAGAGTATAGGGCAGCAGGAATGGTTAGCTGCTTGCACTTAGGCTTGCCAGGCTTTACATTTCAGACTAACCATTATATCAGCCAGGTAAAGTGATCCACATCATAAAATTACCTAGCTGACACCATTCAGCTAATTTGATTTTAGCGCTGTTCAAAGGGTTAAGCCACACCATTTTTTTGGGAAACGATATAGCTTAATAGAGGTGATTCTATTACAGTAACGCAAAGCATGATTTTAGGGAGAACGGTGTGAAAATACCCGTGATGGATCTTGTTATTTACACCAAATTTTTTGTCGGTTTGTTCGCGTTAGTCAATCCTGTGGGCATCTTGCCGGTGTTTATCAGCATGACTAACTACCAATCTCCGGCGATACGTGAGAAGACCAATGTGACCGCCACCTTTTCCGTTGCCGTCATTTTATGGACCTCCTTACTGCTGGGAGAGTCTATCCTGCAGTTCTTTGGTATCTCTATCGATTCGTTTCGCATCGCCGGGGGCATCCTGGTGGTGTTGATTGCCATGTCGATGATCAGCGGTAAGCTGGGTGAACATAAGCAGAACAAACAGGAAAAGTCCGAAACTGCGATCCGCGACAACATTGGCGTAGTGCCACTTGCACTACCATTGATGGCCGGTCCAGGGGCGATCAGTTCGACGATTGTCTGGGCCTCCCGTTATAACAGTTGGCATAATCTACTGGGTTTTGCTATCACCATTGCGCTCTTTGCCCTCTGTTGCTGGTTGCTGTTTCGTAGTGCTCGCATAGTGCTGCGGGTGCTGGGTCAGACCGGCATCAATGTGGTGACACGGATTATGGGATTGCTGCTGATGGCCTTAGGGATTGAAATTATGGTGACAGGTGTGAAAGGATTATTCCCTGTATTGCTGGGTGCGGCGGTATAAAGAGCCGTTTACAACTATAAAAACAGGAGAATAGACACTATGACCTCATTTAATTCAGCCAAATCTGCGATAGCGCTACTGTTGGCTGCATGTGGACTCTCAGCGGGTGCCATGGCGGCGCAAGTGCCGGCAGGGGTGGAGCTGGCAGCGAAGCAGGAGTTGGTGCGCAACAATGGTGCTGAACCTGAATCCCTGGATCCAGCAAAGATCGAAGGCACACCCGGTGGTAACATTGTACTCGACTTGATGGAAGGTTTGGTGCAACTGGACAACAATGGCAAAACGATACCAGGAATTGCAGAGCGCTGGGAGAATCAGGATTTTAAAGTTTGGACATTTCATCTGCGCCCAGATGCCAAATGGTCAAATGGTGATCCGGTTACTGCGGCAGATTTTGTTTATGCCTGGCAACGTGCTATTGATCCCGCTACGGCATCACCCTATGGCACCTATTTTGTTCAAGCCCATGTTGTCAATGCAGATGACATTATTAGTGGCCAAAAGAAACCAGACGCATTAGGTGTTAAGGCGTTAGATGCACATACGCTGGAAGTGACCCTTTCAAGTCCCGTGCCTTATTTTTACAAGATGTTACAACACTATACGACTTATCCTGTACCTAAAGCTGCAATAGAAAAGTATGGTAATAAATGGACTCAACCGGGTAATTATATTAGTAATGGTGCTTACACATTGGCCGAGTGGGTAGTCAATGAAAAAATCGTACTCAAGCGTAATCCTTTATATTGGGATAATAAACATACTGTGATTGAGCAAATCACCTGGTTACCTATAGAGTCTGCAACCACTGATGTTAATCGCTATCGCAGTGGGGAGATTGATATCACGAACTATACGTTACCTGTGGATCTTTTTCAGAAACTAAAAAAGGAAAGGCCAGACGAAGTCTACTCTATTCCCTCATTGTGTAACTACAACTACGAAATCAATAATAAAGAACCTCTGTTTCAGGATGTCAGGGTGCGCCGTGCCCTTAAGCTGGCATTAGGCCGGGATATTCTGACCAATAAAGTCAAAAATCAGGGTGATATTGTCAGCTATGGTTTTACCCCGCCCTATGTGGATGGTATTGGCAATTTACCCGTGCCTGAGTGGAGTAAGTTATCCCAGGTACAACTTGACGAGGAAGCACAAAAACTGCTTCAGGAGGCTGGCTACTCTAAAGATAAGCCACTTAAACTAAAGCTACTCTATAATAATGCTGACTTACATCAAAAACTGGGGATTGCTGCTGTCTCAACCTGGAAAAAAAATACAGGTGGAATGGTAGAGGTGCAGCTACAAAATCAGGAGTGGAAGACTTATCTGGAAAGCCGCCGTCTTGGTAACTACCAGTTAGCCCGTGCAGGGTGGTGTGCCGATTATAACGAGCCGAGCTCATTCCTCAATTACTTCCTCTCTACCAGCAGTAATAACACCACTTTCTATAAAAACAAACAATATGATCAACTCCTTGGCACAGCATTAACCGCCAAAACAGATGAGGAGAGAGCGGTCATCTATCAGCAGGCAGAAGCGATGCTGGATCGGGATTCTGTCATTATTCCTGTGTATTATCAGACCTATCCACGTCTGATCAAGCCCTGGGTCAAAGGGGTGACTAAGAATAACCCCATGAATCAGATCAAAACCAAAGATCTCTATATCCTAAAACACTAAAAGCTTAGCCGAAGGGGATACCTCTTCGGCTTTTTCAAATTTACAATTCTTGGCAGCGCTGAGTTTTAAGACAGGTAAAGGAGGGGCATTTTGATGACCTATATAAAAATCAACAGCAAAATAAGCTGTATCGCTCTGCTGCTGGCCTCAATGGGTCTGGTGGGGAGTGTGCAGGCTGCACAGGTGCCGGAAGGGGTTACCCTGGCACAGAAACAGGAGTTGGTTCGCAATAACGGTGATGAAGTCTCCTCACTGGATCCCCATAAAATAGAAGGTGTTCCAGAACATAATGTGGTCAGCGATCTGATGGAGGGTCTGGTACAGCTGGATAATAGTGGCAAAACCCTGCCTGCCATGGCGTTAAGTTGGGATAACCAGGATTTTAAAGTCTGGACCTTTCATTTGCGTCCGGATGCCAAATGGTCTAACGGTGACCCTGTCACGGCTGCAGATTTTGTTTATGCCTGGCAGAGAATAGTAACACCTGCTACTGCCTCCCCTTATTCCACCTATCTGGCCAGCGCTTATGTGCAAAATGCTCAGGAGATAGTTGATGGTAACAAAGCACCAGAGACGTTAGGTATCAAGGCGCTGGATCAGCACACCCTGCAAGTGACCCTGAGTGAACCGGTACCTTACTTTTACAAAATTCTCTTCCACAGCTCCACCTTCCCCTTACATCGCGCCACTGTCGAGAAATACGGCGACAAGTGGACCCAGCCCGGTAACTATGTCAGCAACGGCGCTTTTACCCTGGCCCAGTGGACCGTTAACGAGAAGATCGTGGTCAAACGTAATCCTCTCTATTGGGACAATCAGCATACCGTACTGGAGCAGGTGACTTTTCTGCCCATCTCCTCTGAGGTGACCGATGTTAACCGCTATCGCAGCGGCGAGATCGATATGACCTATAACGATCTGCCTGTTGAGCTCTACCATAAGATGAAGCAGGAGAAACCGGCAGAGGTCTATTCAACCCCAATGCTGTGTACCTATTTTTATGAGCTCAATAACCAGAAACCG
>JBOFSC010000181.1:0-1587 GCA_051651345.1 Enterobacteriaceae bacterium | reverse complement strand
CGCGATAATGCACGCTATTTTGATGAACTTACCTTTGCGGGTAACCCTCTGCATACCGCCATTCGTTATGGTATTTCTCAGGCGCTGCTCGATGCCACGGCTTTGGCAACAGGTCGCCTGAAAACAGAGGTGATCTGTGATGAGTGGAAGTTACCGCGCATTGCAAAGCGGATCCCTCTGTTTGGTCAGAGTGGTGATGATCGCTATATCGCGGTCGATAAAATGATCGTTAAAAAAGTGGATGTGCTGCCACACGGCCTGATCAATAACGTGGATCAAAAGCTGGGGCGTCGGGGAGAGAAGCTGCGTGACTATATTGCCTGGTTGTCGGCGCGTATTGCAGAGCGGCGTATGGACGCTTCCTGGCAGCCCGATCTGCATATCGATGTCTATGGCACCATTGGCTTGATTTTTGACCGGGACCCTCGCCGTTGCGCTGAGTATATCGCCAGTTTGCAACAGCCTGCCGGGAACCTGAATCTCTATATTGAAGGCCCGGTGGATGCCGGTAACAAGACGGACCAGATCAAGTTGCTGGGACAGATTAGTCAACATCTGAGCGAGCTGGGCTCTCCGGTCAAAATTGTCGCGGATGAGTGGTGTAACACCTATCAGGATATTATCGATTTTGTCGATACCAAATGCTGCCATATGGTTCAGATAAAAACCCCGGATCTGGGCAGCATCCATAACACCATTGATGCCGTGCTCTATTGTAACAAGCATGGGGTGGAAGCCTATCAGGGCGGCACCTGTAATGAGACCGATATCAGTGCCCGTACCTGTGTTCATGCTGCTATGGCCACACGCCCGATGCGGATGTTGATCAAACCGGGCATGGGTTTTGACGAAGGAATGAATATCGTCAGCAACGAAATGTCGCGCACTATTGCGCAGCTCAATGCAAAGGCGAAATGATATGGGCAAACTATTTAAGATTCTCTCTCCCACTGCCATCCTGGGATATGGATTTCCTGAGGAGAGCTTTGCCCGCGCCCTGGCGGAAGGACCGGATCTGATCGCCGTTGATGGCGGTTCTACAGATCCCGGACCTTACTATTTAGGAGCGGGTAAGCCGTTTACCGACAGACAAGGGGTTAAGCGTGATCTGCGTTATCTGTTGACCGCCAGTGTGCTGCATAAGATTCCGCTGGTGATCGGTACGGCGGGGGGCTCTGGTGCGGCACCCCATTTAGAGTGGTGTCGGCAGATTATCCTGGAGATTGCGGCGGAAGAGAAATTAAGCTTCCCTATGGCGGTGATCCCGGCGGATGTGGACAAAGCTCTGGTGCACAGCGCGCTGGATAATGGCAAAATTACCTCTCTGGATTTTGTGCCGCCACTGACTCATGAGGCGATTGATGCCACGACCCATATTGTGGCGCAAATGGGCATGGAGCCGTTTCAAGAAGCACTGCGCGCAGGGGCTCAGGTTGTTCTGGGTGGGCGCGCTTACGATCCGGTCTGTTTTGCTGCTCTGCCGGTGATGCAGGGTTTTGACCAGGGGCTGGCTCTACACTGCGGTAAGATTCTGGAGTGTGCCGCCATCGCCGCCACGCCGGGTTCCGGTTCAGACTGTGCCATGGG
>JBOFSC010000180.1:0-4389 GCA_051651345.1 Enterobacteriaceae bacterium | reverse complement strand
AAGCCAGAGTAATCCCCATTCCGGCGGCGGGCATCCCATTGTAGCGGCTGAGAAAGTCATAGTTTTCGCTGCCGATCTCTACCTTCGCCACATCGCCCAGGGTGACCCTGGAACCATCGGCATTGACCCGCAGCAAAATATTGCGAAATTGCTGCGGCGTCTTGAGTTGTGACTGGGCGTTGATGGTGGCATTTAGCGCCTGGTTGGCCACAGAAGGGGTACCGCCAATTTGTCCTACCGCCACCTGGGCATTTTGGGTTTTAACCGCGTTGACCACATCCTGGGTGGTCAGATGATAGTTATTGAGTTTGGCGGGCTGTAACCAGATGCGTATGGCATAGGGAGAGGAGAAGACATCGACACTGCCGACACCATCAATACGGCTGAGAGGATCCTGTAGTGCGGTAATGGCATAGTCGGCGATATCCTCTTTCTGCATGGAGCCATCTGTGGAGACAAAGGCGAGCATCATCAACGTACTGTCACCGGATTTAGAGACATTCACCCCCTGTTGCTGCACATCCTGAGGTAATTTACGCAAAGCGGGTTGCAACTGGTTCTGAACCTGCTGCATGGCCTCGTTGGGGTCCACGCCGGCACGAAAGGTCAGTGTGACCGATGCCTTACCATTATTGCTGCTCTGAGAGGACATATAGAGCAGATTGTCCAGCCCGGTCATATTCTGCTCGATCACCTGAGTGACCGTGTTTTCCATGGTTTGCGCCGATGCGCCAGGATAAGAGACGGAAATCCGTACCACTGGCGGGGCCAGATTGGGATATTGCTCCACAGGTAACTGATTAATTGCCAGCAGACCGGCGATGGAGAGAATAATCGTCAGTACCCAGGCAAAAACAGGTCGGTCAATAAAAAAATTGGACATCAGGATTTTCTTGTAATTAACAGAGTGACAGTGATGTAGTTATCATATTTTGCTCTACAAAGTAACAGATATTATAGGCACGAATCTGGCTGAATTCCGTCAAGAACCATGGAATTAGTGTAAAAAGATGTATAGGGGGATCATCACTAGCCTATGGCGTGCACTGCTTCATCATCTCCACCAGGTGATCATGGAGACAGGCCGCAGTAACCTGCGCGTCCTGGGTAGTGCTCAGGAGGGGCTCCATAAGGGGATCTTGCTACTGCCAGGATATCTGCTCTGTTGCGATGGTGACTCAATACGCAGGCTGCGCGGGTTCCATATCACCGATAATCCTCTCCTTCAGGGAGTGATGCATTTCAGCAGCCAACAGCAGGAGTTGTGTCGGTAAAGCGTTTTCTGGCGAATGGGCTGGGTTATTAAGTAATGGGCCAAGGGCATCTACTAAGGCCATGGCAAATTGAGTTAATTTACGGGTGTCGCTATCCGGGGTGAGATCGCCAGGAATCGCATCGATAGCTTTGCTGAGTTTGTTAAAACGCGCCCTTTGATCGGATGGCAGCGCTTGTAGCGTCTGCTGAAATTGATTGCGCAGCGTAGCCTCTCGGGAACCAGCGCCAGCCTGCTTCCTGATAGTGTCCATCAGAGGGTTGTGCTGCTGTCGTTGATAATAGTCCTGAATTTGCTCACTCTGCTGATTAAGCGTGTCAATGCGAGATTGCAACTGCAGGGCATAACGCTGAACATCAGCGGGGGTTTCGGCAAACAGACTGGCACTGAAAGGCACAAATGTCTCTGCGCCACCGGCCAGCAGGGCATTGATCGCCACACCGGAGCAGTTTTGATCCTTGCTGATATAGCGGTAGCCTATTTTCCCCTGCTCTGCTTTATGTTGCATGGAACTCCACCAGGATTTTGTTGCAGGCTCATCAAGACCAAACAGGGTAAAATTGTTGTCGTCCTGCCAGCCTCTTAACGGTAAGTAAATCTTTTCTGCATTCAGCACCCAGTAATTGGTGTCATCCACTTTTTCTTGTTTGGCTTTGGGCATAAAGTAGGGGGCCCGGTGTAATACTGCGTCGACAGCTTCACTGCAAGCCTGCCGGATATGATCTTGCGCGACAATCTCCTCGCCAATGGCATCCAATTGCAAGCCCAGAATGAGCTGCTCCAGGGTGACTTTGCCCTCCTTGATGGTGCTAAACAGTTTGTCCAGCAGTAATTTGGGCATGTCAGGTGAAAGGCGTTCTAATAGCGCTTGCCTTTCTGCATCCACGATTCCCTTAGGTTTTGGCGGAGTAAAATCTTCATCTTGCAGATATTGTTCTAATTCTGCGCGTTGTTGTGCGTCAGAGGCGTAGATAAAGTCATCATCAGCGCCTATTTTTGCTAAAACATAGAGACGAATCAAGGCAATATAGGCATTCATTCTTCCATTTATGGCGCTGCGCATCACTTTATTGATGCTGCCATACTGATGTTGCTCGCGAATTTCATTGAAAGCGTCCAGCCTGCTCTGAGTGCGCTTAGCCACTTCACTGCTGGCATCAGTTTCATAATTTTCTATGATATCCGCTTTAAATTTGGCCCATAATTTGTCTTGTTTAGAGCTTACACCGCCTTCTGGCCACCAACTGATATGTGTTGCGGAGTCATCATCGTATTCATTTTTCACGGTCAGAGAGGAGTGACCCGGATAGTGAAACCCCCGTCCGGGCCAGATATTGATCTGTACCTGACGTGGCAGGTTTTTAGCATCGCCAATACCATGATAATTCTCAATCTTGTTGGTTAAAACTTTAAGGTCGTGGCTGGTAAGCGGTTTTGTTTGCTTCAGACTCAGAGATTCAGTCGCGCTTAAAAGCTGCTTCTCGCTATAAATCGAGGAGAGAGTGGTGATAAACTGCGCCAGCAACTGCTGATTTTGCAGCCGGGTCTGTTTAACATAGGCCTGCACCACGGGCATATCTCTGAGTAATGGAATTCTGGCCAGAAATTGTAATAGTTTCTCCCTCACCGGGGTTTTGGCCATAAACACAATATCCGTCATGCTGCCATTTTCCCATTCTGGCTTTATGGGCACTTTCAGATCTGCTCTGAGGAGATCAGCCATCCTGTTGTTACTGATTGACATGCTACTGTTCCTCTTTTTCATTCAGACTTTAAGCGTATTACCAGGATTCAGGGCGCCAGGGGCCATGCTGGCAGGCCATAAAATAAGCGTAGCCCATGACAGACGTCAGGAGAACGTTAGTTAAATAATTATGAATGGTTTGTGTAATAAATTATTTTTGCTAATATGTTGCCTGTTTTTTTACAGATGTCACGGTCCTCTGCTTAAGAGGGACTGAAATGAGGTAATTCAATGAATATTAGAAGAGTATCTGGCTGTCTCTTATTCAGCCTAAGCGTGCTATCCATTGCCGTCCATGGTAAGACGAAGGAAACGCGGCCGAATGATTTCGTTGATATTAGCACGGTGATACCGCAAATACAGGTAGATATGCGGTATTACGGTGAGCATAATTTTACCGGTGAGCGCATTAAAGGCTATCAGGCTCCGGTTTGTTTGTTAACCCGAGCGGCGGTGCAAGGCTTACAGCAGGTGGAAAAGCACCTGTTACCTATGGGATTGACCCTGAAGGTATACGACTGCTATCGGCCCCAGCAAGCGGTAGATTTTTTCGATCAGTGGGCACAAAAGCTCTCTGAGACTCGAATGAAAACAGAGTTTTATCCGGCAATAAAGAAAAGTGAGTTGTTTGATAAACAATATATTATGAAAAAATCGGGTCATAGTCGCGGCAGCACTCTGGATGTGACCATAGTGCCTGTGGATAGCCGTATTCCCGCCTATGATCCGACACGGGGGTTGGTGGATTGCACGGCAGAGCAGAGTGCCAGATCACCGGATAATAGCCTCGATTTTGGGACCGGTTATGACTGTTTTAGTACCTTATCTCACCCTGACAGCCTGCAGGTGGGTCCACAAGCCAGAAGCAATCGACTGTTACTCAGTATGTTGATGGAACAAGCAGGATTTCAACCTCTGGCCACAGAGTGGTGGCATTTCACCCTGAAAAATGAGCCTTACCCCAAAACGTACTTTAATTTCCCGGTACGCTGATCCCGCCAGGTGAAGGAGCACCGTACAGTTTGTCATATTGCTCTGCATAAAACTGCTCGTAGGTACAGCCAGAATTGGTGGAAGGGTGACAGGATCGGTATATCTCTCCCAATAATTGTTGGGCTTTATGCTCACTTATTTTATTTCTGCTGAATTTTTGATATATCCTTGGCACTTTTTCTCAGATTAGCCTCGTGGAAGATATGAATACTGGTGTCCAGACCTGTATTTTGTAATAGCTCATCATATGTAGGTACTTAAGCTCATAACACATTGATGTACCTTTAATTCATTACAGGGTAAATACTAAGACCTAACGATAGCAACATACTTTTCTGATCTCGCCTGGGATGAGCTCGTTGACCATGAGTCGCAAAAA
>JBOFSC010000179.1:0-6005 GCA_051651345.1 Enterobacteriaceae bacterium | reverse complement strand
CAAGTGGATAATGATTATTAATCTATCAGCATCAGGATTAATCTGTCCACAAAAGTAGCATAACTTGTTGTAATATTTAAATTAATTTTTTAATATTCAATTAATCAGATACTTCATTTTACAAAAAGAAGTATACTGTGCCTGGTGTACGCGCACTTCTGTTTTACAGAAATGTTATATTTTAGTAGTCATGTTTATTAGCGGTTGTACTATTAATAAAATAGAAATGTGACATGGCTGTCGAATGTTAACTTAAACAGTAATATAAAAACCAACATTAAAGAGTTCAGGGAATATTGCCGCTTATTACTATTAAATTAGGATTCAGGATTGACCATGGGAAACTTGAATAACTTTTCCGATAATGAGTTTGGGTTCATAGCAATATCCCCCTCGACAGTGCATGCCTATTCTCTGGCAGAGCGCGTTGCCAGGTTTAATGTTCCGGTCTTGATCACCGGTGATACGGGAACGGGTAAGGAGTGTATTGCAAAGTATATTCACAACCATGCGGTAGGTAATAAGTTCGCTTATGTCGGCGTGAATTGTGCCGCGATCCCGGAAAATATGCTGGAAGCCGTTCTGTTTGGTTATGAGAAGGGCGCATTCACCGGTGCAGTCAACAGCATGCCCGGTAAATTTGAGCAAGCCAATGGGGGCACGCTGCTGCTGGATGAGATCGGCGATATGCCGTTAACGCTGCAGGCGAAGCTGCTGCGCGTATTGCAGGAGAGAGAGGTGGAACGCCTTGGCAGCAATAAATCGATCCCGCTGGATATCCGCGTGATAGCCATGACTAACAAGAATTTAGAAGTGGAGATAGCCGAAGGGCGTTTTCGTCAGGATCTCTACTACCGTCTGTCAGTGATGCCGATTCATATCGAACCGCTGCGTGAGCGGCCTGAAGATATTGTGCCGCTGGCAAAACAGTTTATCGGCAAATATCGCTCGTTCCATAGCGGAGAGGTGGAGCTGACGGAGGAGGCCAGGGAAGCCCTGTGCCAGTACCACTGGCCGGGCAATGTGCGCGAACTGGAAAATATCATCCAGCGCGGTTTGATCATGTCTAACGATGGGATATTGACGGCGGCACATTTTGGTCTGAAGGCGACGGATGACGGTGGTGTCATGATGACGAATAACACCGCACCGGGCACTGCAGCCAGCAAGATTCAACAGCGCGGTCAGTTTGCGGAGTACCAGTATATCGTTGATTTACTTAAACGCTATAAGGGCAATAAGTCCAAAACAGCGGAATTTTTAGGGATTACCCCCAGAGCATTGCGCTATCGGCTGGCCTCGATGCGGGCTAACGGATTCGATATTGAGTGCTTTTCATAATAACAAGAGATAATTCATGGATAAGATCAGCGCGGCTGGTATTGCTCAGTCACAGATGAAATTAATGCAGGAGATGCAGCAGATGGCTTCAGTGTCTGCTCAACAGGCACTTCCTGTCAGCAATAACGGCATATTAACTCCCGGCGTTGCTATGCCTTCCTTTAGCCAGGTATTCAATCAGGCTATCGATAACGTCAATCAGATTCAGAATTCTGCCAGTGCTAAGCAGCGGGCCTACGATATGGGCCTGAGCGACGATTTGGCCGATACCATGCTGGAAAGTCAAAAAGCCAGTGTCGCTTTTTCCGCTCTGCTACAGACGCGTAACAAGCTGACGGGAGCACTGGACGAATTAATCAATATGCCACTATAGGGTGTTAACTGGTGATTGCACAAATCAAAACAAGAATGGAATCACTGCCGTTTAAACTGGACCGCAAGCTGTTAGTGCCTGCGATCGGTGGCGTGGCATTACTGATTACCGGAGCTATTGTGCTGATGTTATGGCGCAGCAGTCAGGGCTATGTGGCCCTGTTTGGCTCACAGGAACAGGTGCCGGTGGCACAGGTGGTCGAAGTCTTAAGCAATGAAGCGCTCACTTACCGCGTCAATCCGGGTAATGGTGAAATTCTGGTACGTGAGGATGAGTTATCCAAAGCCAGAATGTTACTGGCCGCTAAGGGGATCTCCGCTCTGCGCCCTGAAGGCTACGAATTGATGGATAAAGAAGAGGTCCTCGGCACCAGTCAGTTTATGCAGAATGTGCGTTACAAGCGCAGTCTGGAAGGTGAACTGGCGCAGAGTATTATGTCCATGGATCCGGTGCAGTATGCCAGGGTTCACCTGGGGATTAACGAATCGAGTTCATTTGTGGTAAGCACCCGTGACCAGAGCAGCGCCTCGGTGATGGTGCGTCTGCGTTATGGTGAAAAACTGGATCAGCAGCAGGTGGCCTCCATTGTGCAACTGGTTGCGGGTAGTGTGCCGGGTATGAAGCCGGAGCAGGTACGCGTGGTGGATCAGCATGGTGAACTGCTGTCCGATATGGCACAACTGAAAGATGGCTCGGGCTACAGCGTCAAAAATGGCAATGAAGCGGCGCAGCGGATCCAGCGCGAGACTGAAAATCGCGTGGCGAATTTGTTGCGTTCCGTGGTCGGTGACGGCAACTACCGTATCAGCGTGATGCCGCAAATGGATCTCAGCAGCGTTGAGGAGACCCAGGAGCGCTACAATGGTGAACCGCGTGTCAGCACAGAAAATATCAATCAGGAAAACAGCACCGATGAAATCGCTTTAGGGGTGCCGGGTTCTCTGAGCAATCGTCCCGCCAATACGGCGGCTCCGGCCCCCGGTCTGGCGCCGAATCGGGCTGGCAACAATAACAATGCCCCCCAGGCCCTCAGTTCGCGCAATCAGGCGCAAAGACAGTACGCCTACGATCGCGATATCCGTCATATCCGCTATCCCGGCTACCGCCTGACCAAACTGTCCGTGGCCATTGCCCTTAACAAGAATGCACCGTTACTCCAGGGCTGGACTGCTGAGCAGCAGGCACAACTGGATAAGCTGATCGCGGATGCTGCAGGTATCGACAATATGCGTGGGGATTCCCTCACCGTCAGCCAGATGGCCTTTGTCACTCCGGTAGTTGAGACGGAGCCTGTGCTGAAATGGTGGCAAGATCCGGCGATTATCAAATGGGTTGAGATGGCGGGTATCGGTCTGCTGGCCCTGTTGATACTGCTATTTGGCGTACGCCGCTTCTCAGGTAAGAAGAAGAGCGAAGAGACCAGCGTACAACTGGAGCTGTTACGCGACGAAGAGACAGGAGAACTGCTGCCTGAAAGTGCCGCATTAGCCCAGGGCTTACCGCGCGGCACCTTCAATGGTGAAGATAGCCTGCCGCCACAAAGCTCCGGCCTTGAGACCAAGATTGCTCATCTGCAGCTACTGGCGCAAAACGAAACCGAGCGCGTGGCTGAAGTGATAAAACAGTGGATTAATAGTAATGAGCGAAGCAGAACAAGATAGTGTTGAAATGGCTGAAATAGCCCCCGGTAACCCCGCTGACAGTGGTAACGATAGCCGCTCCCGTCTGGAGCAGGCGGCGATTCTGCTGTTAAGCGTGGGGGGAGATGCCGCCGCCACCGTGATGCAAAAATTAACACGGGAAGAGGTATTGCGTCTGAGTGAAACCATGGCGCGCCTGCATGGTGTCAAGGTGAGCCATGCCCGCCAGGCCATGAACAACTTTTTTCAGGATTACCGTGAACAGAGCGGTATCAACGGTGCCTCCCGCTCCTATTTGCAGAGCATTTTGCAAAAGGCGCTGGGCACCGACATCGCCAAGAGCGTGATCAACGGTATTTACGGTGATGAAATCCGCTACCGTATGGCGCGTCTGCAATGGGTGGATACCCCGCAACTGGCGGCGCTGATAGCCCAGGAACATCTGCAGCTACAGGCGGTATTTCTGGCTTTTCTGCCACCGGATGTGGCGGCAACCGTACTGGAGTACCTCGATTCCGATCGCCGCGACGAAATCCTGTATCGCGTCGCCAAGCTGGATGATGTCAATCGCGATGTGGTCGATGAGCTGGACAGATTGATCGAGCGCGGTGTGGCAGTTCTGTCGGAGCATGGTTCCAAAGTGACTGGTATCAAACAGGCGGCCAACATTGTCAACCGTATCCCCAATAACCAGTTGCAACTGCTGGAGCAGATGCGCGAGCGTGACGAAGAGGTGGTGGAACAGTTGAAGGATGAGATGTATGAGTTCTTTATCCTCAGCCGTCAGAACGAGACCACACTGCAACGTCTGCTGGAAGAGATTCCGCTGGAAGAGTGGGCAGTGGCGCTGAAAGGGACCGAGCCGGTGTTGCGTCAGGCTATTTATAACGTGTTACCGAGAAGACAGGCACAGTTGCTGCAATCTATGACCAATCGTTTAGGTCCGGTGCCCGTCAGCCGTATTGAACAGGTCCGTAAAGAGATTATGACCCTGGTGCGTGAACTGGCTGAAGAGGGTGATATCCAGGTACAACTCTTTACCGAACAGACACTGGAGTAGCGTGGAATGAGTGATCCAGGCAGTGCTAAGGAGAGAAGCTTTACGCCCTTATGGGGGCAACTCAAACCGGAGTCACAAGAGCACAGCGAATCAGGGCGGGATAAACCAGATCCCGCTAAAAAAGCATGGGGTAAAACAGAGGCGGCCAGTCTGAGACGACACCGCTTCCCGCCCCTGCGCAAACCCTGGGTATTCGATGAAAACCTCACCCAGGAGCTGGAGCCGGCAGATTATCAGCAACAACTGATGGATGGCTTTCAGGAAGGGGTGGCTAAAGGTTTTGCTCAGGGCCTGGAAGAGGGCCGTGAGCAGGGATATCCACAAGGTGTCAGCCAGGGCCATGAAGAGGGTCGCAAGCAGGGTGAGCGCGAAGGTCGACAACTGGGTAAGGCCCTGTTTGATACCGCTGCACAACCGCTGGAACAGATGGCGGCGCAAATGCATCAGGCGATGCAGGAGTATGAACAGCGTCGCCGCAGTGAACTGGTGCAACTGGTAGAAAAAGTGACGCGCCAGGTGATCCGCTGCGAACTGGCGCTGCAACCTGCACAATTACTGGCCCTGGTGGAAGAGGCCCTACAGGCTCAGCCCACCGCGCCGGAGCAGTTAAAAGTGCTGCTTAACCCGGAAGAGTTTGCTCGTATTAAAGATCTGGCACCGGAAAAGGTACAGGAGTGGGGACTGGCGGCAGACAGCGCGCTGGAGCCAGGAGAGTGCAAGGTCGTGACGGACAGTATGGAGATAGACGTCGGTTGTCAGCACAGACTGGAACAGTGTATTGAGGTGTTGCAGGAGAATCTGTTAGCTGAGGAACCTGAGTATGAACTCAACCGCGCTGGATAAAGCGCTTAAATCCATGGAGAGCATCAGTCTGACCCGGGTTGCGGGCCGTCTGGTGCGGGTGACCGGCATGTTGCTGGAATCAGTCGGTTGCCGTTTGGCTATCGGCCAACGCTGTCAGGTGGAAAACCTTGACGGCTCTCTGGTGGATGCCCAGGTGGTGGGTTTTGACCGCGAGGTCACCTTCCTGATGCCCTTCAAACATCCCGAGGGCCTGATGGCTGGAGCACGGGTTCACCCCAGTGACAAACAGCAGGAGCTATTGATCGGTGACAGTTGGCTGGGGCGCGTGGTCAACGGACTGGGCGAACCCATTGATGGTAAAGGCAAACTGGGGGGAGAAACCCCCTTGCAACCGCAACTGCCACAAATTAATCCCCTTAGCCGCAATCCGGTGGAGCAACCGCTGGATGTGGGCGTTAAGGCGATTAACGGCCTGCTCACCATCGGTCGCGGGCAGCGGGTAGGTCTGATGGCGGGCAGTGGCGTGGGTAAAAGCGTCTTGCTCGGCATGATCACCCGCTTTACTGAAGCTGATGTGGTGGTGGTGGGTCTGATTGGCGAGCGGGGCCGTGAAGTTAAAGAGTTTATTGACGGTGCGCTGCAGGCCGAAGGCATGGCGAAATCCGTGGTGGTGGCCGCTCCGGCGGATGAATCCCCGCTGATGCGTTTAAAAGCAACGGAAATCTGCCACTCCATTGCCAGCTATTACCGTGATAAAGGCCGCAATGTTCTGCTGCTGGTGGATTCA
>JBOFSC010000178.1:0-3740 GCA_051651345.1 Enterobacteriaceae bacterium | reverse complement strand
GATGGGGTCTTCAATATTGGAGGCAATAAAGTCTGACAGATCCTGCTGAGTGGTATTTTCATCATTGGAGATAAATCCCAATACCATCAGGAAGGCGCTGCTGGACTTCTGCACACTGATCCCTTGCTGTTGCACCTCTTGCGGCAACAGAGGCATCGCCAGTTGCAGTTTATTCTGGGTCTGTACCTGAGCGATATCCGGGTTAGTACCGGATTCAAATGTCAGGGTGATGGTGACACGTCCGTTGGATTCACTGGCGGAGGACATATACATCAGGCCATCGAGACCATTCATATTCTGCTCAATCACCTGGGTGACTGAGTTTTGCACCGTGGTGGCATCCGCCCCTGGATAAAAAGCCGATACCGTCACCGTTGGGGGCGCAATCGTGGGATACTGCGCGACCGGTAGTTTCACAATCGCCAGAATCCCGGTCAACATCGTAATGATGGCCAGCACCCAGGCGAAAATCGGTCGATCTATAAAAAAATTAGCCATCTATTGCAGGCTCCTTTGGTAATTATTTAGCCGCAGTACCACTTTCCTGATACTCCTTCACCTTAACAGGCATACCTTCTCTGATTTTCATCAGTCCGGTAATAATTACCTGATCCCCTGGCTGTAATCCTCCGGTAACCAGCCACTGATCACCGACGGCCTGACCGACTTCGATAATTTTTCTCTCAACCTTACCCTCTTTGTTGACCACCATCACCACGGCCTGGCCCTGGGGATTACGGGTGACGCCTCGCTGTGACACCAGCATGGCATCAGGCTTCAGGCCCTCATCGAGAATGGAGCGGACGAACATGCCCGGCAGCAGGGTTTTGTCCGGATTAGGGAACAGCGCCCGTAAGGTAATGGAACCGGTGGTTTCATCCACTGTGACATCGGAAAACTCTAGCTCACCCTTCTGGGGATAAACGGAACCATCTTCCAACTTCAGGGAGACGCTTGCCTTGCCATTCACCTGCTTCAGGGTACCTGCGGCCAACTCTTGTTTCAGACGCAGATAATTGACGCTGGATTGGGTGATATCGACATACATCGGATCCAGTTGCTGCACACTGGCCAGGGCATTGGGCTGCCCGCTGGTGACCAGTGCCCCTTCAGTGAAGCTGGAGATACCAATACGACCACTGATCGGCGCTTTTACCTGGGTGTAAGCGAGATTAATTTTAGCCTGCTCCACATTGGCTTTCGCAGAGAGCACGGTGGCATTGGCCTGATTGAGGGTCGCCACGGCACTGTCATAGTCCTGGCGGCTGATATAGTTGGTACCCAGTAGCGGCTTGTAACGATTCACCGTTAACTGAGCAATTTTGGCGCTGGCCTGGGCTTTAGCTAAATCGCCTTTCGCCTGATCATAAGTGGCCTGATAGCTTGCCGGATCGATCTGATAGAGGGAGTCCCCCGCTTTAACATCACTCCCTTCGACAAAATTGCGCTTCAGAATGATACCGCTCACCTGGGGACGCACTTCTGCCACCCGCCAGGGAGAAGTCCGTCCCGGCAGCTCGGTAGTGACATTCAGTGGCGCGGCCTTTAGGGTGGTGACCTCGACCTCTGGTGCGGGTGGTTCCCCTGGTTTCTGTCCGGCATTGTCACATCCACTGAGGAGTAAAGTCATCGCGACTATTAAGCCCATTGCCGGAGAGGTTAGCTCTCTATTTTTTTTCATATACTGGAACCTCGAAATATCATTCCTTACTCATGCGGGGTCAGACTGACAGAGTCTCTCCCATCGGGCAACTCAATCAGCTCATTTTGATGAACAAACATGAAAAGCAGCACCCAAATAGCTTAGCATACCGAAATATGCACCGCTTTTGCGTGCTGCTGTCACGGTGTCATCTGGCCCTCTCAGGCTCTGCCGTGTAGGTTTGCATAATAATCAGCCTCTCTTGGAAGAGCAAGGCCACAGGTGTAAAGTAGCGTAATGACAGCACAGAAGGAATAAAATATGCAAAACATACTCATTATCGCTAACGGTGCAGGCTATGGCAGTGAATCGCTGTTTAATGCCCTGAGGCTGACCATTGCCCTGCAGGAAGGCGGCAATGTCTCCCTGCGTCTGTTTCTGCTCTCTGATGCCGTGACCGCTGGCCTTGCCGGTCAAAAACCGCACGAAGGCTATAATTTGCAGCAGATGCTGGAAATTCTGACAGCTCAACAGATTCCAGTCAAACTTTGTAAAACTTGCACCGACAGCCGGGGGATCAGCACCCTGCCCCTGATCGAAGGCTTGGAGATCGGGACGTTGGTGGAGCTGGCCGAGTGGACTAAATTGGCTGATAAGGTGTTAACCTTCTAGGGTGGAACTGGCCGAGTGGACTAAACTGGCTGATAAGGTGTTAACCTTCCAGGAGTGATATGCAACGATATGGGCTGATTTTTTCTGTTGTGATTCTGCTGCTGAGCGCGCCCTTTATGGCCTGCGCCAGCAGTAGCAACAGTAATAGCGGTAATAATAGTACCTCCTCTGCTCTGCCTTCACGGGCTCAAGTTGAGAGCTCACTCAACTTACTCAGTAAGCAGCACTCTCTTTCCAGTAGTGATAAATTATCACAACAAAATCTGCTGAAAGTGCTCTCACTGCTGGATGAGATCGACCAGGTTAAACAGGAGCAAACCGCTCTGACGCAACAAGTGGCGCAGGCTCCGGCCCAGCAGCGTAAAGTGAGTAGCGATCTGGAGGCCCTGAAAGAGAATAGCCCACCAGAGCCTGACAGCAGCCAACTGGCAAACCTGACCATCCATCAGTTGGAACAGCAGCTGAATAATGCCATGGATGCGTTTCAGACGGCGCAGACTAATCTCTCCTCTTACAGCAGTCAGTTGATTAGTTTACAAACCCAGCCGGAGCGAATTCAGGATACAATGCTCAACGCCACTCAGATGGCCCAGGAAATTCGTAATCAACTGAACAGCACCCTGCCCCCAGTCTCCGATGCCGAGCGACAACTGCTGACAACCCGGCTCACCCTGTTTGAAATGAAGCTGGATTATCAGCGCCAGCAGCTGGCAGCCAATACCACCCTGCAGGATCTGCTGCAAAAACAGCGAGACTATACCACCGCCTATATCAGCCAGCAGGAGAAGCTGATCCAGGTGCTGCAGGAGGTGATTAATAATAAGCGGCTCAATCTCTCGGAAAAATCCATTCGCGAAACCCAGCAAGATATCGACCAGAGTCAGCATAATCCCCTGTTTGAACAGGTGATCGCCACCAATAAGGCGTTAAGCCAAAATCTGTTGCAGGCCACGGAGAACTCCAATGCCCTGGAGCAGCAAAACACCAGGGTAAAGAACTGGCTCGATCAGATTCAGCAGGCAACGCGTAATCTGAAAGAGCAGATCGCGGTGCTTAAGGGATCGATCCTGCTGTCCCGCATCCTCTATCAACAGCAGGAGGTTCTGCCGGACTCCCTCTCCATCGAAGATTTAACCAACCGCATCGGCGATTTACGTCTGCAGCAGTTTGAAATTAACCAGCAGCGGGATACCCTGTTTCGCGGACAGACCTATCTGCAACAGCTCGGGTTAAAGGGGGAGGAGCCTGGCGCCCAGGAGATTGAAGATCAACTGGGTACCCTGGTGGAGGTGCGCCGGGATCTGCTGGATCGCCTGAACCGTCAATTGGGTGAGGAGTTACGCCTCTCAATCAATTTACAGATTAACCAGCAGCAGTTGCTGCATCTGAATGCGACCCTGCAGGATACACTGAAACAGCAGATTTT
>JBOFSC010000177.1:0-5383 GCA_051651345.1 Enterobacteriaceae bacterium | reverse complement strand
CCTGGATCAACCGGCGCAGACACAGTGCAATGTGCAGATGGCCCTGAAAGGCTACACACCCTGCCATCGCGATTTATCCCCACCACCAGACAGCCACTTGCTCGGTGAGTGGTGGGTGGCACAGCACCATTATCAACACTGCCTGAAGGTACTCAACCGGATGCTGCAACGTGCCACCAGTGCCTTAAGTATCGATGAACTGGCACAACAGATCAACGCACCGCTATCTTTGCTGGAACCGCTGGTGGAACAGCAGTGCCAGGCGCAGCAGTGGCAACGCACTGCCAGCGGGATTACCTTAATGGGTGCCGACCTGGATTTGCTCAGTAGCGAACAGCAGGCGCTGTTGCAGGAGATAGAACTGGCCGGACGCAAGTGCTTTGATGCCGCCCAGCAGCAGCGGCCATTACTGCAGCAGCAGTTAAAAACGCTGATGGAGAAAAAACGGATTATTCCTATGGAAGATAAACTGTTTTTAACCTGTGAGCATTATCAAAATTTGATTGAGGAGATCGTCGCAGATCAGACCGTGGGAGCGCTGTTTTCCATTGCCGAGGCCAGAGAGAGTACCGGCCTGGCGCGCAAACAGTTAATCCCGCTGCTTAATCGTATGGAACGTGATGGCTGGGTTAAGCGAATGGGGGATCAGCGGCGGATTCAGAAAATAGCTTAGAAAGTCCTCTCCCGCCAGAACGGGAGAGGTTTACAGGGAATTAAACCGTTAACAGACCAATCACTGCCACGATAGACAAAATGGCGGCGCCACCGTAAAAGACCCATTTACCGGCAGGAATATGCAGTTGCAGATCGTGCATGGCGTGATGGATACGGTGCAGGCCAAGCCACAGGGGCAGGGCGATAGTCAGCAGTAAAAACAGCTTGCCGATCCAATTCTGTGCCAGAACCAGGGCACGCTCATAACTCATGGCCTCTCCCGGCAGATATCCCAGCGGTAGCAGAAAAGCCACCACCAGAATCATGGCAGGCAGAACAAAGGCCGCCCACATGCCACCGGCACCAAACAGACCCCAGAATACCGGTTCATCAGAGCGCTTATATTTATGCGTCATGTTGTTCTCCTGTCAGATAAAGGCCACGGCCAGAATAATCACCGAAGCCAGAGCAGTGACTACCCATAGCGCGATGATCACCGGTTTCGGGCTCATCAGCTCATCTTTTACCACCACGTTCACCGCTTTGGGCGCCAGCTCAAACCAGGTTTTGGTATGCAGCAGCGCCGCAACCAGGGCGATGATATTGATGATAAAGACCAGTGGATTTTGTAACAGCTCGACAAAAGAGAGCCACTTATCCGGCCCGCCCTTCAGGGCAAACAGACCATAGAGCAGCAGAAGACTGAACCATACCGCCAAGACCGAGGTGCCTTCTCTTAACATATAAAACCGATAAAAGGGCAGTTTCTGCCACCAGTTTTGCGCCATCGGGCGCACATAGGGCTTACGTTTTGTTGTCGTCGTCATCGCTACTCCCCTCATTGCGGTTTTAACATGGCGATCATGAAATCTTTGGCACTTTCCACCTTGCCAAGCTGAACTGCGGCAGCGGGATCAACATGCTTCGGACACACTTCCGAGCAGTAACCGACAAAGGTACAGTTCCAGACGCCGCTTTGTTGATTGAGCACCGGCATACGCTCAGCCTTGCCATGATCCCGGTTGTCCAGGTTATAACGCATGGCTAATGTCAGCACACCCGGACCGACAAACTCAGGATTGAGACCAAATTGCGGGCAGGCGGCATAACATAAACCGCAGTTGATACAGCCGGAAAACTGATGGTATTTAGCCATCTGCGCCGGGGTCTGCTTGTTAGCGCCCTGGTCTGGGGTACGTGGATTGCCGATGATATAAGGCTTGATCTCCTCCAGCTTTTCGATGAAGTGAGTCATATCCACCACCAGATCGCGCTCGATGGGGAAATTACCCAGCGCCTCTACCCGAACCCCCTGAGGATAATCACGCAGGAAAGTCTTACAGGCCAGCTTAGGTACATTGTTCACCATCATACCGCAGGAGCCGCAGATAGCCATCCGACAGGACCAGCGATAAGAGAGATCCGGTTCCAGATGATCTTTGATATAGCCCAGGGCATCCAGCAAAGAGGTCTGATCATCATAAGAGACTTCATAGCGTTTCAGATAAGGGGCACTATCCTTTTCCGGGTTATAGCGCATGATCTCAATGGTGGTATTTTTCATCTCAGCCATTATTCAGCTCCTTATCACTCTTGTCTTGCGCTTCAGCCGCAGCGCCGTACAAGCGTTTGGCAGGGGGCAGTTTGGTAATCTTCACATCACTGTATTCAAGACGCGGGGGACTATCCGGGGTATAGAAGGCCAGGGTATGTTTGAGGAAATTAACATCATCCCGCTCGGTACAGCCCTCATCCAGACGCTGGTGAGCCCCTCTGGACTCCTTGCGCTGGAATGCGGAGTGCACCATACATTCAGCCACATCCAGGCAGTGCCCCAGCTCCAGAGTATAGAGCAGATCCGTGTTATACACCTGTGAGTGGTCACTGATAGAAATACGCTTATAGCGCTCTTTCAGCTCGGCTATCTTATTGATGGTTTTTTGCATCAGCTCCGGTGTGCGATAAATACCGCAACCTTCGTCCATCGCGGCTGTCATCTCCTCACGGATTTGAGAGCTGCTTTCACCGCCCTGCTGATGGTTCAGCTCATGGAGGCGACGCTCGATATCTTTGGCTTGAGCATCAAGATGGCCTTCATTGGCCGGACCTGATTCCAGGGCACGGGCGATAGCCTGCTCACCGGCGACACGACCAAACACCACCAGCTCTGCCAGAGAGTTGGAGCCCAGGCGGTTAGCACCATGCAGACCGACAGAAGAGCACTCACCGACAGCAAACAGGCCGCGCAGACGGCTTTCGCAATGTTGGTTAGTCTCGATACCGCCCATGGTGTAGTGTGCGGTGGGACGGACCGGAATGGGCTCTTTAGCCGGATCGACACCGACAAACGCTTCCGCCAGCTCACAGATAAAGGGCAGCCGCTCTTTAAGCTTCTTCTCACCCAGATGGCGCAGATCGAGATAGACCACATCACCACGTGGTGTGGCAATGGTTCTGCCCGCCTGCTGCTCATGCCAGAAAGCCTGGGAAACTTTATCTCGTGGGCCCAGCTCCATATATTTATTTTGAGGCTGCCCCAGCGGTGTTTCCGGACCCATACCGTAATCCTGCAGATAACGGTAACCATCCTTATTGACCAGAATCCCGCCCTCACCACGGCACCCTTCGGTCATCAGAATGCCGGAGCCGGGCAGGCCGGTGGGGTGATACTGGACAAACTCCATATCACGCAAGGGCACGCCGTGACGATAGGCCATGCCCATACCATCACCGGTGACGATGCCACCATTGGTATTAAAGTGGTAGACACGTCCTGCACCGCCGGTGGCGAGCACCACGGCATTGGCGCGAATCTGAATCAGAGTGCCTTCCATCATATTGATTGCCACGATGCCGCGCACCTGACCATCATCTACCAGCAAATCGAGGACATAATACTCATCATAGCGTTGAATATTGGAATATTTCAGCGAAGTCTGAAACAGGGTATGCAACATATGGAAGCCACTTTTATCTGCGGCAAACCAGGTACGTTCGATTTTCATCCCACCGAATGCGCGAACGTTAACACTGCCGTCAGCTTTACGACTCCATGGGCATCCCCACTGCTCCATTTGAATCATCTCTTTGGGCGACTGATGGACAAAATAGTCGACCACATCTTGTTCACATAGCCAGTCACCCCCGGCGACAGTATCATTAAAATGATAGTCGTAACTATCATGATCCTGAGTGACAGCGGCCGAACCTCCCTCTGCGGCAACCGTATGGCTACGCATTGGATATACTTTTGATACTAATGCGATTTTTGATTCAGGATGTGCTTCTGATGCTGCAATTGCGGTACGCAAGCCGGAACCACCGGCACCGACCACGATCAGGTCTGCATGAAAAATTTGCACAATGCTCCTCCCAGGAAATGGAATTGACCAATAAAAATTGGAATACCGAAGATCCGCTATTATAGCGAATTAATTACAAAATTTTTTTGATACAGTCGATAATTTTGATTATCTCTGTGGTTAGGGTTTTTTCTGATGTGTTTATGGTAACAACCAGAGCAGATGATCTGAAAGCACTTTTTTCTCCATTATGATTCAGGGCGTTTCATCCTTACGTGATACAGGGTAGACTGCAGGCCGGTTTCTATCTGGAGTGATGGTGTTATGAGTGGTACAGCAGAGTGGCAGCCCGATGCCCCTATCAGTAACCTGCTGAAACGAGCCCAAATGATGGCGGAGATCCGGCGATTTTTTCACGATCGCGGTGTGCTGGAGGTGGAAACACCTTATATGAGCCAGGCGACGGTGACCGATATTCACCTGTTTCCCTTTGAGACCCGCTTTGTGGGCCCCGGTGCAGCGCAGGGCATACCGCTCTATCTGATGACCAGTCCGGAATACCATATGAAACGTCTGCTGGCTGCAGGCAGTGGCCCGATTTTCCAAACAGGCCGCTGTTTTCGCAATGAAGAGTCGGGTCGCTATCATAATCCGGAATTTACCATGCTGGAGTGGTATCGGCCCCATTTCGATATGTGGCGCCTGATGGACGAAGTGGATGATCTGATGCAGCAACTTCTCGGCTGTCCGGCTGCTGAGCGTTTTACCTGGCAGCAGATCTTTATCCATCATCTGCAGATTGACCCGCTGAAGGCGACAGTGCCGGAGCTACAGAAGGTTGCCAGCCAGTTAGGCACAGGAGAGATCGCAGAGCGGGAGCAGGATAGAGATACGCTGTTGCAACTGCTGTTTACCGCCGGTATTGAGCCTGCCATGGATCATCGAGCACCGATTTTTGTTTATCACTTCCCGGCTTCCATGGCGGCACTGGCGCGACTGTGCCCGGAAGATAATCGGGTGGCAAAACGGTTTGAACTCTATTACAAAGGGATCGAACTGGCTAATGGTTACGATGAACTGACCGACTGGCAGGAGCAGGAGCGCCGTTTCCATGAGGATAATCGCATACGTGCCGAGCGGGGTTTACCGGTACAACCCCTGGATTATCCTCTGCTGGAGGCATTAAAAGCCGGGCTGCCCGCCTGCTCAGGTGTGGCTCTAGGGGTGGATCGTTTAGCGATGCTGATGCTGAACGCGCAGCATATCAATGAGGTAGTTGCTTTTACCGTTGAGCGGGCGTGACCCTTCCCCTATAAACTGCCACTCGTTCTCGGCGGCTGCACAATACTATTGAGCGTCCGTTGCAGCGAGTCTGTTCGCACCTGGAAAGGCGGGAATGGCAGTGTCAGGCCGTGCTGCTGATAGGC
>JBOFSC010000176.1:0-9203 GCA_051651345.1 Enterobacteriaceae bacterium | reverse complement strand
TGACTTCATCTGCAGCACTGATAATCGCTTTACCTTTTTCTGTATCCAGCAGACCCAGAGCCATATTAACAGTGGCAGCGGCACGTTTGACCTGGGCCAGGGCATGGATCAGTGCAACCGGCATTTTTTCATGAGAGATACGGAAATGCTCCAGTGAACGTTGGGTCTGAGCACCCCAGAGGTGATCGGCTGGTACTTCGATAGGTCCCATTGAGTCTTTCTCAATGCGCATGGCTGTCATTGGTTTGCTCCTTTATCGCATTACATTATTCGAGAGGCTATATAGAAACACATCGGCTTTGTATGGTACTTGATTACCCAAAAGAGAACAGTAAATTAAGCCCAAAACTATCTAATTTGAGTATAATCTCACATCTGTACGCGCTAATCTGCGAACTGAATGCAGTTTGTTCTGATTTTGTTAAGGGCCGGGCTATTATGTATAAGATGTTAAACAAAGTACAGAATTACACTTGGGGAAGTCCTGATATCTTGCCAACAATGTATGGTTTGCCCAATCCCGATCATCTGCCGATCGCAGAGTTGTGGATGGGGGCACATCCTGTCAGCAGTTCTCTGATTATTGATAAGCAAGGACAAGAGCACTCTCTGCGTCAATGGATTGCTGCCGATCCGGTAACCAACCTGGGGCCTAAAGTTGCCGGGCGTTTTGGTCAATTACCTTTTCTGTTTAAAGTGCTCTGTGCCGCCCAACCGCTCTCCATTCAGGTTCATCCCGGCAAGAAAGCAGCAGAAGCCGGTTTTGCCCGGGAGCAACAAGCGGGTTTGGCCCTTAATGACCCGAGCCGGAACTATAAAGATGATAACCATAAGCCGGAACTGATCTATGCCCTTACCCCCTTCCATGCCATGAATGGTTTTCGGCCCGTGGCGGAAAGCAGCCGTCTGCTGCAACCCTTTAGCCATTTAGCACCAGAGATAACCAACTTTGTTGCCTCACCGCAGGCAAAGGATCTGGCCGCCCTTTTCACCTGTCTGCTTGAATTGCAGGGAGAAAAGAAAGAGCAGGCGCTGGCACTGCTAAAATCCCTGGCGGACACAGAAACCACCGAGCCCTGGTCCACCGTTAAGCGTATCGCCTGTTTTTATCCGCAGGATTGTGGCCTGTTTGCGCCTCTGCTGCTCAATGTGGTCACTTTGCAGCCCGGCGAAGCCATGTTTCTGCGAGAAGGAACCCCCCATGCTTATCTGCACGGTGTCGGGTTGGAAGTTATGGCAAATTCTGATAATGTGCTGCGTGCAGGATTAACACCTAAACATATTGATATTCCAGAGTTATTGAGTAACCTGCACACCGTCACCCACTCTGTTGCTGCTCTCTATAGCAAACCGCAGCAGCAAGAGGGGGTGAGCTATTTTCCTGTCCCTGTTGCTGACTTTGCCTTCTCTGTGCATCAGGTGACGCAGCAAGCTTCACAGTTAACACAGGAAAGTGCAGCCATTTTGTTCTGTATCGAAGGGTGTCAACAGATTCTTCGCGGAGAAGAGTGCCTTGAGTTACAACCGGGGGAGTCTTGCTATATCCCTGCGTGTGAATCACCTGTTCTGGTAACGGGCCATGGACGGATGGCGCGTGTCTACAATGAGTTATAATCGATTGAAAGGATAATTTAGATGAAAAAGACAGTTATTGCTGTTGGGGTTATTGTCGCCATCGGAGCCGTCTGGACAGGCACCACCTGGTACACCGGTCAAAAGGTGGAATCAGAGCTTACCCGTCTGACAGATGAAGCCAATCAGGCGCTGCAAAAAAGCGGTGCCAGCCTGAAAATGGATAGTTTCAAGCGTTCATTCTTCAGCAGTGAAGCTGAAATGAGTCTGCATATCCCTGTGGAGGATGGCAAGACGGTGATAATTCCGTTTATCGACCAGATAGAGCATGGCCCCTTCCCTGTTTCGCGCCTGAAGTCTTTGCGTTTAATCCCCACAATGTTGGTTTCCCATACCACACTGGGTAAAAATGAAGTGACTCAACCCGTTTTTGACTTCGTTAAGGGAGACAATTTCTTCACTGCCAGCACGAGCATCAGCTACGGTGGTGCATTCGATACTGAGATATCTCTGTTGCCGGTTGAGTTTGAAAAAGATGGAACTACTATTAAGTTTAGTGGATTACAAGTCTCAGGCTCCGCCTCTTCTTTCAGCACACCCGTTTCCGCAGCGGGGTCTATGGATTTGCTGAGCGTACAGGACAGTCGCAACAGCTTTATTATGAAAGATCTCCGTTTTGACGGTGTGCAAAGCCCGGTATCGATGGAGAACTATGTTGCCGAGCAAAAAGGCACCATTGGTCAGATTACCTATACCAGCGTATCTGATAAGGTAACTTTGGCCCTGAAGAATATCGCTCTGGACGGCAATATCACCGGTGACAAAGAGTTCTATAAAGGCTATATCCTTTACTCCGTAGACCAGACCACTATCCAGGATAAAGATTTTGGAGCGGGTAAACTGAAGATCGGTTTCGACAATCTGGATCGGGCCGCTATCGATGACTATAACCAGGCAGTGCAAAAACAGTTTTTCGCTGCAGATAGTGCGGAAAATATTCTGAATCAGACTGAGCAACAGCAGCGTCAATTAGTTGAGATTGGCAAGCAGACTTTCCAGCGTTTACTGAAAAAGAATCCGCAATTCAGGATAGAGCCCTTAAGCTGGAAAAACAGCCAGGGAGAGAGCCTGTATAACCTGGATGTTCGCCTGCAGGATGCCCCGATTAAAGAGGATGAGAATGCCGCCTTACAGGCATTTGCCTTTATTAAAGAGTTAAACAGTTCTCTCTCAATTTCTCTCCCCATGAGTAATGAGCTGGTCACCTCTTTCCTGACGTCTCAGGGTATGGACCCCGTACAGGCAGAGCAGGAAGCCACAACCCGCATCAATATGATGAAGGGGGTTATCTCTATGGTTCCGGGTCTGGTGACGGAAAAAGAGGGATCGTTGCTTAACAACCTGCAATACAGCAACGGACAAGTGACCCTTAATGATAAGAAGATGTTTCTGGAGCAGTTTATCACTGAATATCTGCCTTTCGCCGGTCCTTCGAGCCAAAGCGAAGATAACAGCGACGAAGACGACGGAGAAGCGATCCAGTAATAGTATGCAGGCTCCTGATGGAGCCTGCTCTTTACTGACCCTGTTTTTGTGCATAGCGCTGCGCCAGAAAGGCACACACCATCAACTGTAACTGATGAAACACCATCAAAGGTAACACCATAATGCCCACACTGACCGCCGGGAACAGCACATGGGCCATAGGAATACCGTTAACCAGACTCTTTTTCGAACCACAAAATACAAGGGTAACTTCATCGGGTATGGAAAAACCTATCCGACGCGCCAGCCAGGTGTTCCAGGTTATCACAATAGCCAGCAACAGTGCTGACAGCAGCAGAATTAGCAGCAGCATCCATGGAGTAACCTGGTGCCAAATACCTCCCACTACCGCTTCACTGAAAGCGGTATAGACCACCAACAGAATAGAAATACGATCACAACGGCTGATCCAGGATCGGTTTTTCTCCATCCACTGGGCAATCCAGGGACGGGCCAGATGACCCACGATAAACGGCAACATCAGTTGCATAAAGATATTACCTATGGCGCTGAAGAGAGCGGGCCCCTCTTCTCCCTGGGCATGCAGTAACAGATTGACCAGCAAAGGCGAGATAAACACCCCAAGCAGACTGGAAGCGGAGGCGCTACACACGGCCGCCACCACATTTCCTTTCGCCATGGAGGTATAAGCGATGGAAGATTGTACCGTAGAGGGCATGGCACAGAGATAGAGAAAACCCATAATGATCTCTGGCGGTATTAACTGGCCCGGATTAAAGCGCATAGCGAGGCCAAGCAGCGGGAACAGAATAAAGGTACTGAAGATCACCAGCAGATGTAAGCGCCAGTGGCCGATGCCCGCCATGATGGCACTACGGGATAATCTGGCACCATGCATGAAAAAAAGCAGTGCAATGGCGATCACCGTAGCCTGATCAAAAAACACTTTGCTGCTACCACCACAGGGGAATAGCGTCGCGATAACAACCACACTGATCAGCAGCAATAAAAAACGGTCTATACGAAAAATAAGGCCCAGGCGCATCAGTCACCTTCAGTAATGTGAGTGAGTACTACCAGTATGTTCCTCTCTCTGCGCCAGCACACGCTCCACCGTATCAATAATTGCCTGGGTCTGAGGATCAATCTCGATATTGACCCGATTTCCGAGTTTCTTCTGTCCAAGGGTAGTACGCTGCAGGGTTTCCGGAATCAGATGGACACAAAAACGGTTACGTACCACCTCACCGACTGTCAGGCTGATGCCATCCACGCCGATATAGCCTTTATGTAAGACATACTTGATCAATTCTGGCGGCATTTTAAACCACACCTGGCGATTATTTTCGGAACTGAGGACTTTCACGATCTCAGCAACACAAATGATATGACCAGACATGGCATGCCCGCCAATTTCATCGCCGAAGCGCGCTGCACGTTCGAAATTGACCCAGTCGCCGATTTGTAAATCGCCAAGATTGGTAATACGCAGGGTCTCTTTCATTAGATCGAAGCTGACCAGATCCCCCTCAATCGCGGTGACAGTAAGGCAACAGCCGTTGTGTGCCACAGAGGCACCCGTTTCCAGTTGTGCCAGGGAGTCCGCAGGCATTTTAAGTGTGTGAGTGCGGAAATTGGATTTTTCATCGATTGCAACCAGTTGAGCTGTACCCTGAACAATACCAGTAAACATGAACCTTGCCTCTTAACCTGTTTCACCGTAGGCCACAAGAGTATCATTTTTTACAAAAAAAGAGCAGTCGAACTCATTTATCGATAAATTTATGCTGTTCCTCTTGCCTCTGTGCCTCTTCGCCGCTAATATTCGTTGCCACTGCGAAGGCAGTCTGAAAATTAGTGATAGTATGCGTTCTTAGCTCAGTTGGTTAGAGCACCACCTTGACATGGTGGGGGTCGATGGTTCGAGTCCATTAGAACGCACCATCTTTTGTGCGTCCGTAGCTCAGTTGGTTAGAGCACCACCTTGACATGGTGGGGGTCGGTGGTTCGAGTCCACTCGGACGCACCATTTCATCGTTACACTCTCTTCATTTAGTATTTTCACGCCCGTCGTATTTTCGGTTTTTTTCCTCGCTCATGAGGGCTATAATGCCGCCCATGTTTTCCTGAAAGGTTTCAGCTGGGTAGTATTATGATGAAAAAGACGAAAATTGTGTGCACCATTGGTCCCAGGACAGAATCAGAAGAGATGTTAACGGCCCTGCTCGATGCCGGAATGAACGTGATGCGCCTTAATTTCTCCCATGGTGACTATCAGGAGCATGGTGAGCGGATTGCCAGACTGCGTTCAGTGATGGCAAAAAGTGGGCACCAGGCGGCGATTCTGCTCGATACTAAGGGGCCAGAAATCCGCACTATGCGTTTGCAGGATGGCAAAGATGTTACCCTGGTAGCCGGACAAACCTTCACATTTAGCACCGATCAGCAAGTGGTGGGCAACGGGCAGCAAGTGGCTGTCACCTACGCTGGTTTTGCCGATGATCTGCTCCCGGGCAACACCATATTGGTGGATGATGGTCTGATCGCCATGAAAGTCTCCGAGATTAAAAATAATCAGGTGGTTTGTACTGTGCTTAATGGGGGAGATCTGGGCGAGAATAAAGGGATTAATTTACCTGGCGTTCAGATTAATCTGCCGGCGCTGGCGGAAAAAGATAAAAAAGACCTTATCTTTGGTTGCCAGCAAGGTGTTGATTTTATCGCAGCCTCCTTTATTAGAAAACGTGCCGATGTGGTCGAAATCAGAGAGTTTCTGGCTCAACATGGCGGCGAACATATTCAGATTATTGCCAAGATTGAGAATCAGCAAGGCATCGATAATTTTGATGAAATATTAAGTGTTGCTGATGGCATTATGGTGGCCCGTGGTGATCTGGGGGTAGAAATTCCGGTTGAAGAAGTGATTTTTGCCCAGAAGATGATGATTCAAAAATGTAATCGGGCACGTAAGGTGGTTATTACCGCGACACAGATGCTGGATTCCATGATTAAAAATCCGCGCCCTACCCGTGCCGAGGCCGGTGATGTGGCCAATGCAATTTTGGATGGTACCGATGCCGTGATGCTCTCAGGAGAGAGTGCCAAAGGTAAGTACCCTTTGGAAGCGGTCACTATTATGGCCACGATTTGCGAAAGAACAGACCGCACCATGCCATGTCGTCTTGAATATCAATCCGTCCATGACAAGGTGCGGATTACCGAAGCAGTGTGCCGTGGGGCTGTAGAAACAGCGGAGAATCTGGCCGTTCCTCTGATTGTGGTTGCCACCAGTGAAGGCCGCTCAGTCCGATCTGTCCGCAAATATTTCCCCCGTGCGCAGATTCTGGCCTTAACTCCCAATGAGACGACTGCGCGTCAGTTAATCCTCAGCAAAGGGGTTATCACGCATCTGGTGCCCGCTATCAGCTCTACCGACGACTTTTATCGACTGGGTAAGCAGGCGGCACTTGAGAGCGGTCTGGCGCATTCTGGCGATGCGGTGGTCATGGTTTCCGGTGCCCTGGTCCCCAGTGGTACCACTAATACCGTCTCGGTACACGTTTTATAAATAAAGGGTATAAAAGAAGATAGCATTGCGCAAAAACTGCTATCTTCTATTGCAGGTTCGTCGGGTAACTGCTATTAATTACCACTTATAAGCGCTTATATTTGTTTTTGCATGTATACGGGTTGACGTTTTTGTGAGTTCCATGTAAAAAGACGGTGCAACTTTAAGCGAACAAATGAAAAATAGGGGATTACAGCAAATTTTTGTTCTCATTCGAAAAAAGTTTGTGTAATACTTATAGCGCTACACGGAGATTAACTCAATCTAGAGGGTTTTAACATGAATCGTACTAAACTGGTACTGGGTGCTGTTATCATTGGTTCTACTCTGCTGGCAGGTTGCGCAAGCAACTCTAAAGTAGATCAACTGTCTACTGACGTACAAACTCTGAACTCTAAAGTAGATCAGCTGAGCAACGATGTGAACGCTATGCGTTCTGACATCCAGGCAGCCAGAGATGATGCAGCTCGCGCTAACCAGCGTTTAGACAACATGGCTCGTGGTTACAAGAAGTAATTGACCGCGACGCTAGTCTGTTAGATAAATGGCGCACAAAGTGCGCCATTTTTTTACCCCGATGATAAACCTTTAGCTTTCCTCTATTACCAATTTGCCTGTTGCCTGATGATTTTCCATGATTGTGTGTGCCTGAGCCACACTCTGTAAATCAAAATGACGGGGATCAAGGTTGGGCCTGAGGCCACCACACTCAACCAATTCGCTGATCTTATCCAGTATTTCACCCTGCTTTGTGCTGTCGATAGCAAACATAATCGGTATCAGCACCAATACAGTATGTAAATTAGCACCGCGTAAATATAGTGGTGCCAGGTTATGCGCCGCCGCACCCACGGTGGTAATCACATCGCCCGCTGGTCGAACCATTACAAAAGACTCATCCAACGATATGCCTCCCACAGTATCAAAGATCACATCAAATCCCTGTCCATGGGTATAGCGGGCTATGATCTCTTGCGGCGTCAGGGTACCGGCAATAATCACCTCATCCGCCCCCCCGCTCTGGCCAGCTCGGCGCTCTTTTCATTGCTCACCGTGGTGATGACCTTCGCCCCTGCCGCTTTGGCGATCTGTACAGCCATATAGCCCACGCCCCCGGCACCACCCTGGATCAGCAACCTGGTCGATGGCGTGACAGAGACTTTGTCATGTAACGCCAACCAGGCAGTGGTTGCCACCAGGGGTATCGCTGCCGCCTGGCGAAAATCAACAGCAGCGGGCTTGAGGGAGATCAACTGCGCATCCACCGCGATATATTCTGCCAGGGAACCGGGCACATCTTCCGTAGGCCCACGATATCCTCCGGCAAAACCATAGACTTCATCACCCGGTTTAAACGCAGATACTGACTCACCCACTGCTTCCACCACACCGGAGAAATCACTATGTAATACCGCAGGAAAGTGTTGCGGTGTCATGGGCAGTTGCAGTTTCCTTACTTTAATATCAATGGGGTTAAGCCCGGAAGCTTTTACCCTGACCAGAATCTGTCCCGCCTTCGCGTGAGGTTGCGGCAGTTCCACTAACTGTAATACGTCTGGTGTCCCCTGAGTCTGTGCAATAACGGCTTTCATGCTGTTTCCTTGATAAAGTTGCTCTGTGAATGTCGCAGTATATTGATATTAATTGGCTGATAAATAGCCCTGACTGACATACACTATGAACTCATATTCACTAATAAAGAGCTATCACGTGCGTTTAACCCAGAAAATGGCGGGTATCGAAGAGTTTATCCGTACTGCTGAAACACGCAGTTTTGTACGGGCGGCAGAGTCATTACAGCTGACGCCCTCCGCCGTGTCTAAAGCCATTCGTCTGCTGGAAAGCCGGGTTGGCGTCAGGCTGTTACATCGCACCACTCGCAGCGTCAGTATGACGGATGACGGTCAGACATTTTATCTGCACGTGGTGAAATGGCTGGCTGATTTTGAAGATTTACACAACCAACTCTCTGGCGGTGAGGGGCACCTGCAGGGTATCGTGCGCATCGATATGCCGGTAACCTATGGTCGAGTACTGTTCCTGCCTTGTCTTGCAAGATTCCTTGAGCGCCATCCTAAAGTGCACGTGGATGTACGCCTGAATGACTATTATGTGGATCTGGTGGCTGAAGGGGTCGATCTGGCGATTAGGATTGGTGATTTACCCGACTCAGAGCTGGTTGCCCTGCCTCTGGGAAAAATCAAGTTTGGCACTTATATGAGCGTCGCCTGTAAACAGCGCTATGGCGCACCTGAGCAGCCGGAAGCGTTGCTGTCTCACCGGGTGATTTCATTCGTTAATGCCACTGGTCGGGCGCAAAAATTACACTATGTCAAACAGGGGCAGATAGTGACTATTGATCCACGAAGTACCCCGGTTTCCTTTAATAATGGTGAGGCGATCACCGATGCGGTTATCGCCGGTCTGGGAATTGCCCAGCTACCCACATTTCACGCTGAGCAAGCTCTCAGAGCCGGATTGATTACCCAGGTCTTAACTGGCCTGGATGCCGAAGGACCGGCGATTCAACTCGTCTATGCATCACGTAAACATCTGT
>JBOFSC010000175.1:0-1382 GCA_051651345.1 Enterobacteriaceae bacterium | reverse complement strand
AGAAGTTACATATTGATGAGTTTCAGGAGATTGGATTTTCGGTCGGCTGGCGCTTCCCGGAAGAAACAGCGGTAGAAGAGATTGACCGTGTGCTGGCGCAATTTCTGGATGAAGTGATCGATCCTAACGGCCTGGCATTTGAGGGCGGAGGCTATTTGCAGTGGGATGGTCTGATCTGTTTGCAGAAGGTGGGCAGATGTAATGATGAACAGAGAGAGCTGATACGGCAGTGGCTGGAGAAACAACAACTGCAAGATATTGTTGTCAGTGAGCTGTTTGATATCTGGTGGGGTTGAGTTATGAAATACAAACTGAGTCTGGCGGCGGTACTGCTAAGTACTTCTGTTATTGCGCAGGCTGGCTATGACTGCCCGGTAAAACCTGGGGATGATATTATTATCACCCCTAAAACGGTGCAGATTGTCGGCAACAGTGGCGATATCACCATCACTCCGGAAGGGGATGTTGTGCGTAAGGGCAAGACAGAGACCGTATCCGCTCATGCGCGCCAGTTGGCAAAACAGTATCAGGCTGCATTGCGCCAGGATTTACCTGAGATTGAGCAGCAGGCGCAAAAACAGCTCAACAGTGCCTCTATGGCTCTGGATAAAGTGGTGCAGGCTCAGCTTGGCAAGGAGAGCAAGGTACGCTCTCATTTGCAGGATTTATCAACAGAGATGCGTCGGGCGCTCGCCAAAGTATTAGAAAAGCGTGAGCCAGATACGCTGATTTTCCACCATATGGGGATTATGCAGGCGGAAAAAGAGGGTCGGGAAAAAGTGGAACAGACCCTGGGCGCGGTATTGCAGGACAGCTTAAATGAATTGGGCAATAAAGCGCTGGGTAATAAGTCTTCAGATAATCCATTGCAGGCGATGCTGGGAGGCGTAGGCGAATTACAGGGTAATATCACCAACGAGTGGAAGCGCCAGGAGCAGGGTTTTCAACATTTAGGTGAGAGTGTGTGCGGTAAGATCACCCGTCTGGAACAGCAGAGAAAGGCGCTGTTGCAGGCATTGCCTGAGTGATGTATCTGGTTTGGCTGATCTCGGTTCGGTAAGGCGCTTTTCTATGCATTGAAACAAGTTTGTTGGATCGTGGCAGGAATGGCTGTTACCTGCCACCTCTGGCGCGACCAAGTCGTCAGTGCTGGTAGCGCTGTAGTTAAATGGCAATTACACAGAATCGTGGACAGGCTACTGATGTCAAAAACTCGGCACACCAGTCATTTCTCAATTATTTTTGACTCATATGTAGGTACTTAAGCTCATAACACATTGATGTACCTTTAATTCATTACAGGGTAAATACTAAGACCTAACGATAGCAACATACTTTTCTGATCTCGCCTGGGATGAGCTCGTTGACCATGAGTCGCAAAA
>JBOFSC010000174.1:0-1887 GCA_051651345.1 Enterobacteriaceae bacterium | reverse complement strand
GAACAGGCATCTATTGAGATTAAAAATAGGGCACCCCTGAAGGGTGGTATTGTTCACGCGCTGCATGATAACACTCCCTGACATTTGGGATCATTAACTAACCTTGCTGACTGATTAAACCTTACTCAACATTATTTTAGCGGATAAATGTGAGGCGCGCTCCCGGCTGGTCTGTGACAATCTGTCCCTCCTTAAATACGACACGACCATTGACCAGGGTCATGACGATCTTTCCCCCCTGTAACGTGCGTCCTTCAAAGGGGGACCAGCCACACTGGTATAAACAGCTGTCACGGGTGACCCTCTCTTGCTGCTCCGGATCAATAATGACTAAGTCTGCCCAGTAACCTTCACGAATATAGCCCCGGTCGGCGATTTGAAAGCACTCTGCGACGGCGTGGCTGGTTTTATGCACCATCAGCTCCAGTGATAGCAGCCCGCGATGACACATGTCGAGCAGAGCCGGTAGTGCATGTTGTACCAGTGGCAGCCCAGAAGGGGCCTGAAAATAGGCGTTCTGTTTTTCATCCCAGGTATGGGGAGCGTGATCGGTGGCGATCACATCGATAATGCCTTGCTGTAGCGCTACGATCAGGGCGCTTTGATCTGTTTCACTTTTAATGGAGGGGTTACATTTAATCTGATGGCCGAGGTGCTGATAGTCCTGTTGATTAAAATACAGGTGATGAACGCACACTTCAGCGGTGATCTGCTTGTGACGCAATTGAGCCAATGTAGTGGCCGGTTGAAACAGGGATAACTCCTCTGCGGTGGTCAGATGCAGTACATGCAGACGAGAGCCATGTTTTTTAGCCAAAGAGACCGCCAGGCGGGAAGAGGCCAGGCAGGCTTCCCTGCTACGAATGGAGGCATGCTCTATGGCCGGAACCTGTTCGCCATACTTTATCCGCGCCTGCTCTTCAGCCTGTTTGATCATCGGGGTATCTTCACAGTGTGTGGCGATCAATAGTGGGCTATGGGCAAAGATCTGTTCCAGAATTTGTTGATTATCGACCAGCATATTACCGGTTGAGGCTCCCATAAAGATCTTCACGCCGCAGGCATCTTGTGGCTGTAATTGACGGATCTGCTGCAGATTGTCATTGGTGGCGCCGAAATAGAAGCTGTAGTTTGCCAGAGAGGCTTGCGCTGCGCGCTGGTATTTATCTTCCAGCGCCTGCAGGGTTGTTGTGGGCGGGTTGACATTGGGCATCTCCATATAACTGGTGATCCCACCGGCCACTGCGGCTCGGGATTCGCTGGCAATAGTGCCTTTAAGGGGAAAACCAGGCTCACGGAAGTGCACTTGATCATCTATCATGCCTGGGATCAGGAGTTTTCCTGCCGCATCTATGACCTCTGCACCAGAGGGGGCACTGATAGTGGACTGAATCTGCGCAATACGGCCATCGACAATCAGCACATCTTGCTGTTGGCGTTGATTTTCGTTGATCAGAGTGGCGTTAGTGATGAGAAGAGGTGACATGGCAATTCCTGACGGATTAATCACTGGAGAATAATGTTAGTTTACTGGAAAAGAAGCAACTTGAAAAATCAATGTGATCTCACCATACTGACCGGATTACTTCCCCCCAGGTCTAAGGAACTGTCATGAGTGAAGAAACTATTTTCAGTAAAATTATTCGCCGTGAAATCGCCGCCGATATCCTGTATCAGGATGATCTGGTGACAGCATTCCGCGATATTTCTCCCAAAGCACCCCAGCATATTCTGATTATTCCTAATGTTCTGATTCCGACTGCCAATGATGTTAAACCAGAGCATGAAGCGGCGCTGGGCAGAATGATGACGGTGGCAGCCAAACTGGCGCATCAACTGGGTATTGCAGAAGATGGCTATCGGTTGATTATTAACTGCAATCGTCAT
>JBOFSC010000173.1:0-1021 GCA_051651345.1 Enterobacteriaceae bacterium | reverse complement strand
CTCAGGCGGTATCCGGCAAGATGAAACCGGAGGGCGTTAATGAGTAATCATCGCCGCCAGGGATACTGGATTATCTGGCTCTCTCTGCTGCTTGGCCTGATTTTGCAAATTATGCCCTGGCCTGAGCAGCTCTATATGTTTCGTCCCACCTGGCTGATGTTGACCCTGATCTACTGGGCGATGGCATTGCCCCATCGGGTCAGTGTCGGTAGCGGGCTGATACTGGGCCTGATGTGGGATCTGATTCTGGGCGCCCCTCTGGGCGTACGCGGATTGGCGCTCTCTGTGCTCACTTATCTGGTGGCTTTTAAGTTTCAGCTATTACGCAATATGGCGCTGTGGCAGCAGGCCATTATCATCATGTTAATGACGTTGGTGAGCGATCTGATTATCTTCGCCTTGAATTTTATTCTGTCCCATATTACCACCCCTCCGGAACTGCTGTGGAACAGTGTGGTCAATGGTCTGTTATGGCCTTGGTTCTTCCTGCTGATGCGCAATATTCGCCGTCGATTTTCGATACAGTAGGTGAGCCTTATGACGTTTATCTACCTTGCGTCCGCTTCTCCCCGCCGTCAGGCATTGCTAACCGAATCAGGGCAACCTTTTCAGTTGCTGGTGATTGCGGTGGATGAGCAAACCCGTGCCGATGAACTTCCCCGTCACTATGTGGAGCGGATGGCGCGGGAGAAAGCCCTGGCGGGGGTCAGGGTGGCAGAGAACCCCGCGCCGGTACTGGGGGCAGATACCATCGTGGTGCTGGATCAGCAGATTTTGCAAAAGCCCGCCAGTGCCGCTGAAGCTAAAGTGATGTTGCAGGCCCTATCCGGCCGTTGTCATCAGGTGATGACAGCGATCGCCTTTGCTGACCAGGAGCATCTGCTCAGCCGGGTGGTGGTCACCGAGGTCTGTTTTCGTCCTTTGCAACCCGGAGAGATAGAACGCTATATTGCCACCGGTGAGCCACTGGATAAGGCCGGGGCTTACGGGATCCAGGGAGAGGGAGGGCGCTTTGTGCGCT
>JBOFSC010000172.1:0-1657 GCA_051651345.1 Enterobacteriaceae bacterium | reverse complement strand
CGGTTCGGTTGCCACTCGCGGTATTAATCGGGTACCTTACTCTGCCGCGAAAGGCGGGGTACATGCGGCGACGGTGTCTATGGCGATGGAGTTGGCTGAAAGTGGTATTCGGGTCAATGCCGTAGCGCCAGGGGTTATCGATAATGGTATTCGTGTGACGCCGCGTAACCCCAATCCCTTGTCAGAGCAGGAAAAACAGTGGATGGCTGAAGTCTATGAGCAGAGCTTGCGTGATTCACCGATGAACCGGCTGGGAACTATCGAGGAGATCGCGGCCGGTATCTGTTTTCTGGCTTCGTCCGAGGCTTCCTTTATCACCGGCCAGGTGCTCTGTATGGCCGGTGGGGGGATAGGCTCCTAAATTCCCCTCCGTGGAGGGGAATTAACCTGCTCCCCGTTTTGTGTAGATACCTATGCTAAAGAGGTTAGACGTTGAACAAAAAGTTCATAATATCGCCATCTTTGACAATATATTCTTTGCCTTCAGCGCGCACTTTACCGGCTTCTTTCGCACCTTGCTCACCTTTATAGGTGATAAAGTCTTCAAAAGCGATGGTCTGTGCGCGGATAAAACCTTTTTCAAAATCGGTATGGATTTTACCAGCCGCCTGGGGTGCAGTGGCACCGACAGGAATGGTCCAGGCGCGCACTTCTTTTACCCCAGCAGTGAAGAAGGTTTGCAGATTCAGCAGGCTGTAACCGGCGCGGATCACGCGGTTAAGGCCAGGTTCATCGAGGCCCATCTCCTGCATAAATTCAGCGCGTTCCTCTTCTTCCAGTTCGGCAATATCGGATTCGATGGCAGCGCAAACCGGCACCACAACCGCCCCTTCTGCCGCAGCAATCTGCTCTACCTGCTGCAGATAAGGATTATCGTGAAACCCCTCTTCATTGACGTTAGCAATGTACATGGTGGGTTTCAGGGTCAGGAAATTAAGATAGCGGATAGCAGCCTTCTCATGGCTGTCCAGGGGCAGAGCCCGTAACATGGCCCCTTGCTCCAGCTGCGGCAGGCACTTTTCCAGTACTTCGATTTCCGCTTTGGCCTCTTTATCGCCCCCTTTGGCGCGCTTGTGCAGACGCTGCATCGCACGTTCACAGGTCTCCAGATCAGACAGCGCCAGCTCCGTATTGATCACTTCGATATCTGCGGCGGGATCGATTTTACCTGCCACATGAACGATATTATCATCATCGAAACAGCGCACTACATGGCCGATAGCTTCAGTTTCGCGAATATTGGACAGAAATTTATTACCGAGGCCCTCTCCCTGAGAAGCGCCTTTGACCAGCCCGGCAATATCCACAAACTCCATGGTGGTGGGCAGAGTGCGTTGAGGCTTGACGATCTCGGCAAGTTGATCCAGACGCGGATCGGGCATCGGCACCACTCCTGTGTTCGGCTCGATAGTACAAAACGGAAAATTAGCCGCTTCAATACCGGCTTTGGTCAGTGCGTTGAACAGAGTGGACTTGCCCACATTGGGCAGGCCAACGATGCCACATTTAAATCCCATGTCGTTTATTACCTTGATAACTGTTTAAAAAAATTAATCGGCCCTGAATCCGTGCAGACGATTCATGGCACGTTCGAGACCTTCTTTTAGCCACAACTCCGTGCAGACAAGCGCCTCATCAATAGCTTTGTCGATACGCT
>JBOFSC010000171.1:0-1810 GCA_051651345.1 Enterobacteriaceae bacterium | reverse complement strand
CGGAAAAATTAAAAGCGCCCGTGGCCCATACTTCCAGAGCCAAAGATTTTATCGAGCACGATAATCCCTATAATGTGGGGATGACAGGTATGATAGGGATGGCTTCAGGGTTCCAGATGATCAAGCAGTGTGACACCCTGCTATTACTGGGCGTGGATTTCGCGTGGTCACAGTTTTATCCAACGGATGCCACCATTATTCAGATCGATATCAAGGCTGAGCATCTGGGGCGCAGAACGCCCATTACTTTTGGTGCTGTGGGGGATATCAAACTGACCCTGAATGCTTTGCTGCCGCTGTTGTCAGCCCGCGACGATGATAAATTTTTAACCCACTTTGTGACTCTGCACCAAAAATCCCAGCATACACTGGATAAAAAAGCGCATGCAACAGCCAGTGGACGCATCCATCCGCAATATCTGGTGGAGTTATTGGATCGCTATGCGGCAGAAGATGCCATCGTCACGGCGGATGGCGGTACCGCTATGGTCTGGTTACTACGTCATTTCAACACGAACGGCAAGCGGCGTACGTTGAGCTCGTTAAAACATGGCACCATGGCCAACAGCATGCCCCAGGCGCTGGGATTACAAAAAGCCTTTCCCAAACGACAGGTGATTGCGCTTTGTGGCGATGGGGGGATCACCATGTTATTTGGTGATTTACTGACGGCGGTTCAGGAACAGATCCCGGTTAAGCTAATCGTCCTCAATAATGGCACTCTCGGCTTTGTGGAGCTGGAGCAAAAAGTGGAAGGGCTCCTGAGCAACTATACCGGCTTAAACAATCCGAATTTTGCCAAAATTGCCGAAGTGATGGGTCTTTACAGCCAGCGGGTGACTGACAGCGCTGATCTGGAGCAGGCCATCCAGAATTTATTAGCGGCAGAGGGGCCGGCGTTATTAGATGTGCTCACTTGCCGTCAGGAGTTAGTGATGCCACCTACTGTTGAAGTGGAGCAAGTGCTGGGTATGGCGCTCTATACGGCAAAAGCCATATTGTCAGGACATCAAAAAGAACTGATTGATCTTATTGATACCAATCTTAACGACTGAGTCACGAGCGACTTAAACGGCTGCCAAAGAGAGCAGCCGTTTTTTCAGGATCTTAGAAAGTTACAAACGTCTTAAAGCCGATCACCCAGGCATCGGACGTTGAGGCCATGGCTCCCGGATTTTGCCAGTACTGCAATGAAGGTTGCAGATCCAACCAGGGAGTCGCCCGGATACGATAATAGAGTTCGCTGACGGTAGAGTGGCTGATATCCACCTGGTTCATTGCAGCTTGCTGCTCTTTATAATCTCCCCCCATGCGTACGTAAGAGATACCCGCAGCCAGCATATCCTCCGGACGGCTGTCAAACAGACCGCGATAGCGCAGGCTCACGGATTGGGTAAATTCGGATGCGGTCACACTCTGATCAGCCAGACCAAAACTGTATGACAGGCTTAACCCCCGGTTGATATCATTTTCATGGCGCGTGAGCTGTTGATTAAATGAGCCATAAAGGTAGATAGTATCTCTTTTGCTCTGCGGGCGGCCATCCGCTTGTAGCCGGTTGAGCTGATCGCGTTTGGCATTGGTATAAAGCAGGGCCAGATTATAGATACCTGGCAGCTCGGTGTTGGGTCTCCACTCCAGTTCCAGGGGAAGGACCACGCCTTTACTGCCATCAGTGGAGAGGCTCCAGTGACGGCCACGATCCGGTGCCTGCGGGTTCTGTTCCAGCACACCACTCTTAATGGTGAACTGATCGTTGATATGGTACTGGAAGGTGGTGCCCCAGTAATAGACGTTCCAGTTATACCAG